>JBEEMX010000392.1:0-3814 GCA_041192465.1 Pseudomonadota bacterium
ATTGGTCGCTGGAGTACCGAAGAAGAAATTGACTACGCAGTTGGCACGATTAAAGAAAACGTCGCCAAACTGCGCGAACTTTCCCCGCTGTGGGAAATGTTCAAGGACGGCGTGGATATTTCCAGCATCCAGTGGGCTGCTCACTAAGCGGCGTGAACTATTCAAAGAGGTAAATAAAATGGCATACAGCGAAAAGGTCGTAGACCACTATGAAAACCCCCGCAACGTCGGCTCTTTTAAAAAGGGTGACGACACCGTAGGCACCGGCATGGTCGGCGCGCCGGCTTGCGGCGACGTGATGAAGCTGCAGATCAAGGTCAACCCGGTCACCGGGCTGATCGAGGACGCCAAGTTCAAGACCTACGGCTGCGGCTCGGCCATCGCGTCGTCGTCGCTGGTCACCGAATGGGTCAAGGGCCGCACGCTCGACGAGGCCCTGACGATCAAGAACACCCAGATCGCCCACGAACTGGCGCTGCCCCCGGTCAAGATCCATTGCTCGATCCTGGCCGAAGACGCGATCAAGGCGGCCGTCGATGACTACAAGGCCCGACACGCCCCCGCTGGCGCTACGGTCCAATGAGTGCCGCCATGGCCGTCACGCTGTCCGAATCGGCGGCACGCCATGTGTCGCGCTACATCGCCCGCCGGGGCAAGGGCGTCGGCGTGCGCCTGGGCGTGAAGACGACGGGCTGTTCGGGGCTGGCCTACAAGCTGGAATACGCCGACGAGATCGCGCCCGAGGATGTCGTGTTCGAGGACCGTGGCGTCAAGGTGCTGATCGACCCGAAGAGCCTGCCCTACCTCGAAGGCACCGAACTCGACTTCGTGCGCGAAGGGCTGAACGAGGGCTTCAAGTTCCACAACCCGCGCGAGAAAGACCGCTGCGGCTGCGGCGAGTCGTTCCGCGTGTGACGTGCGCGGTGTGACGCGTGAAGCTCACGGATTCTGATTTCGCGCTGTTCGGCGTGCCGCTGCGGTTCGCGCAGGACCGCCCGATGCTGGACGCCCGCTGGAAGGCGCTGCAGTCCGAGGTCCACCCTGACCGCTTCGCCAGCGAAGGCGGGGCGGCGCAGCGGGTGGCGATGCAGTGGGCGATCCGGGTCAACGAGGCGTACCAGCGCCTGAAAGACCCACTCAAGCGCGCCGCCTACCTCTGCGAGCTGCACGGCGCGCCGATCGAGGCGGAGAACAACACCGCCATGCCCGGCGCCTTCTTGGTGCAGCAGATGGAATGGCGCGAAGCCTTGGACGACGCCCGCACGCTCGACGCCGTGGAAGCCCTGGCCGACGAGGTGCAGGCCGCCGAACGCCGGCTGCAACAACACCTCGCCACCCTCATCGACGAGCGCCACGACTGGCCGGCGGCTGCCGCGCAGGTCCGGGCGCTCATGTTTGTCGTGCGCTTTGCCGCCGACGTAGACCGGCGCCTCGACGCGCTCGGACACTGACTGAGCGCCGGTTGCTGCGCTGCCTGCCCCCATGGCCCTTCTCCAGATCTCCGAACCGGGGCAGACGCCCGACCCGCACACGCGCCGCATCGCCGTGGGCATCGACCTGGGCACGACGCATTCGCTGATCGCCGCCGTGCGCCACGGGTTGCCCGAATGCCTGCCGGATGCGCAGGGGCGGGTGATCCTGCCGTCGGCGGTGCGCTACCTGGGGGAAGGTCGGCGCCAGATCGGGGCCGAGGCGCTGGCCGCGCAGGCCGACGATCCGCACAACACGCTGGTGTCGGTGAAACGCTTCATGGGCCGGGCGCTGGCCGACATCGCGGACCGCGGGCGGCTGCCGTACCACTTCGTCGATCAGCCGGGCATGGTGGCGATCGAGACCCGCGAGGGCGTGAAGTCGCCGGTCGAGGTGTCGGGCGAGATCCTGGCGACGCTGCGCTACCGGGCCGAGGACACGTTCAACGAAGACTTGTTCGGCGCCGTGATCACCGTGCCGGCGTATTTCGACGACGCGCAGCGCCAAGCCACGAAGGACGCCGCACAGCTTGCCGGCCTGAACGTGCTGCGCCTGTTGAACGAGCCGACCGCCGCGGCCATCGCCTACGGGCTGGACAACGCGATCGAGGGCCTCTACGCCGTCTACGACCTGGGCGGTGGCACCTTCGACATCTCGCTGCTGCGGCTGTCGCGGGGCGTGTTCGAGGTGGTCGCGGTCGGTGGGGATTCCGCGCTGGGTGGCGACGACTACGACATGCGGCTCGCACAAGTGCTGCTGGAACGCGCCGGTCTGCCGACGCTGGACACGCTGGACGCCCACGACAAGCGCGTCGTGCTGACCGCCGCCCGTGCCGCCAAGGAAGCCCTGTCGGACGCCGACGAGACGACCGTGCAGGCCACGCTGAACGGCGCCATCGCGCTGACGCAGACCGTGACGCGCGCAGAGTTCGAGGCAGCCACCGACGACCTGACCCGCCGCACGGTCACGCTGATGAAGCGTGTGCTGCGCGACGCCAAGGTGACGCCGGACGAGGTGCAGGGCACGGTGATGGTGGGCGGTTCGACGCGGATGCCGGTCGTGCGCGCCGCGGTCGCTGCGTTCTGTGGCCGCGAGCCGCTGGTCAACGTGAACCCGGATGAAGTGGTCGCGCTTGGTGCCGCGCTGCAGGCCAACGCGCTGGCGGGCAACGCGGCGGATGGCGAGATGCTGTTGCTCGACGTGACGCCGCTGTCGCTCGGGCTGGAGACGATGGGCGGGCTGGTCGAGCGCGTGATCGAGCGCAACTCGACGCTGCCCACCGCCAAGGCCCAGGAATTCACCACCTTCAAGGACGGCCAGACCGCCATGGCCATCCACGTCGTGCAGGGCGAGCGCGAGCTGGTGAGCGATTGCCGCTCGCTGGCGCGCTTCGAGCTGCGCGGCATCCCGCCGATGGTGGCTGGCGCGGCGCGCATCCGCGTGACGTTCCAGGTCGATGCCGACGGGCTGCTGTCCGTCAGCGCCCGCGAGCAGGGCTGCGGCGTCGAAGCCTCCGTCGTCGTCAAGCCGAGCTACGGCCTGAGCGACGACCAGGTGGCCAACATGCTGCGCGAAAGTTTCACCGAGGCCGAGGGCGACATGCACCGCCGCAAGCTGACCGAAGCCCGCGTCGAGGCCGAGCGCATGGTCCTGGCGACGAACGCGGCGCTGCAGGCCGACGGCGATCTGCTCGACGAAGACGAGCGCACGCGCATCGACCGCTTGCTGCTCGTGCTGGCCGATACCGCCCGAGGCGACGACGCCGACGCCACCGACGCCGCCACCAAGGCGCTGGCGGACGGCACGGAAAACTTCGCCGCCCTGCGCATGAACCGCGGCATCCAGCAGGCCCTGACCGGCCGCCGCCTCGACGACGTTTGATGTCCGACAAGAAGAACCCGCATTCCCCGACCATGCCCATCATCAAGATCCTGCCCCACCCAGAACTCTGCCCGCAGGGCGCTTCGCTGACCGTCGCGCCGGGCACCTCCGTCTGCGAGGCGCTGCTGGAAAATGGCATCGCCATCGAGCACGCCTGCGACATGAGCGCGGCTTGCACGACCTGCCACGTTGTCGTGCGCCAGGGGTTTGCGTCGCTCAACGAGATGGACGAAACCGAGGAAGACCTGCTCGACCGCGCCTGGGGACTGGAGCCGGACTCGCGCCTGAGCTGCCAGGCGATCGTCGCGCAGAAGGATCTCGTCATCGAGATCCCGAAGTACACGATCAACCACGCCCGCGAGAACCACTGAGTCCGCGTCAGCCGCCGAGTTCGCCATGCGCCAGATCTTCCTCGACACCGAAACCACTGGACTCAACCCCGAGACGGGCGACCGCATCGTCG
>JBEEMX010000393.1:0-3809 GCA_041192465.1 Pseudomonadota bacterium
GTCGAGGGCCTCGGTCACCAGCGGGTGGTCGGCGACGACGACGGCCAGCGCCTCCGCCTGGGTGCCGAGCTGGACGATGTGCTCGGCCACCAGCTCGGGGGACTGGCTCTTCACGTAGTCCACCACCGCCCGGCCCTGGATCGACGCGCACGCCTTGGTCGCCCGCACCAGCTCGTCCGTCAGCCCGCGGTAGAACACCGCGTCCGGCCGCTGCAGCAGGAAGCCCAGCGTGCGCCGGGGCCGCACCTCGCGCAGCCGCTCGCGGATCACGCCCGCCGCGAAGTAGCCCAGCGCCTCGGCCGCCTCGCGGATGTGCTGCGCGGTGTCGGCGCGCACGTTGCTGCGGCCATTGAGCACGCGGTCCACGGTTGCCAGGCTGTGGCCGGAGGCGTGGGCCACGTCCTCCATCGTCGGGCGCGAGGCTTTTTTTCCTGCCATGTTGATGTCAGCCGAAGCGGCGTCCGTGAGGGGATCTGAGGTCTTATTTTTCCATGTGCTAGCCCGGATGGAAATGGACTTCTAAGATGAATTCGTTCACGCAAACCCGCAGGAGGACCAGCCGCATGACAGACCCCTACGCCCGCTACGCGCTGCGTGACGACCGCGCCCCCGCTGGCGACCTGCGCCGCGACGAGTTCGAGGGCGAGGTCAACGCCCTCTGGTTCACGCCGCAGGTGGACCGCAAGGCGATGAAGGCGCTGATGAAGCGCACGGATGCCGAGTCGCTGTGGAACTACGGGCTGTGGCTGGCGCTGATGGCCGTCACCGGCGTGGGGGGCTACCTGACGTGGGGGACGGTGTGGGCGGCGCCCTGGTTCCTGGCCTACGGCATCCTCTACTCGACCAGCGACCACCGCGCGCACGAACTCTCGCACGGCACCCCCTTCAAGACCCGCTGGCTCAACGAGGCGCTCTACCACCTCAACGCCTTCATGACGCTGCACGAGGGCCACTACTGGCGCTGGAGCCACACGCGCCACCACACCCACACGGTCATCGTCGGCCAGGATCCGGAGATCGCCGTGCCGCGGCCGGCCAACCGGCTGAACGTGCTGCTGGACTTCTTCTTCCTGCGCTCGGGGCCGGTCCAGATCGCCCACATCTGCTGGCACGCCACCGGCCGCCTGATCGAGCAGGGCCACCACTTCATTCCCGACAGCGAGCGCGCCAAGGTGGTGTGGTCGTCGCGGGCGTATGTGCTGGTGTTTGCCTTGACGATCGGCGCCTGCGTCTGGGCGCAGAGCCTCCTGCCGGCGATGTACATCGTGCTGCCGCGCTTCTACGGCTGCTTCTTCGCGCAGTTGTTCAACGTGACGCAGCACGCCGGACTGGCCGAGGACGTGCATGACCACCGCCTCAACACGCGGACCTTCGTGACCAACCCGGTGTTCCAGTGGCTGTACTGCAACATGAACTTCCACATCGAGCACCACACCTGTCCGATGGTGCCGTGGCACCGCCTGCCCGCGCTGCATGTGGCGATCCGTGACCAGTGCCCGCCCGTCTACCCGAGCGTCTGGGCGGCGTGGGCCGAGGTCTGGCCGGCGCTGACCGTGCAGGCGCGGGACGCGCGCCACCAAGTGAACCGACCATTGCCGGGCGTGACCGCCTGAATAGTTTCAGCGTATTTTCAGATATTGCCTGAAAACCCTGGCGACCCATTCGCCAGGGAATAAGTCCGTGCGTTTTGGAAAAATATTTCCGTAGGTAAAAACACCGGGAAAATAATTTCCAATACCGTGACCATCTTCATTAAAGTCAATCCATGTCGCGGCTCGTTTCTTTTTCGCTGTTCGAGTTGAGACATCGGCCGACCCGCCTGTCCATCAATATGTAGGAGACACCAGATGACCACGCTGAAAACCCTGCTGCCCGGCGCCCTTGCCGCTGCGGCCTTCGTGTCCACGGCCTTCCTGGCGCCGGCGGCCCACGCCAAGCTCGACAACACCGACGTGGACGTGACGCTCATCACCCACTGCTGCCTCGGGCACCCGTTCTGGGAGCCGATGCTCAACGGCGCCCGCGAAGCGGCCAAGATGTTCAACGTCAAGGTGGACTTCCAGAACGCCGACTCCGACCCGGCCAAGAACGTCAACCTGATCGAGCAGGCCATCGCCAACAAGCAGAACGCGATCATCCCGATGCTGGTGCATCCGGAGGCGATGTCCAAGCCGCTGAAGAAGGCGATGTCGATGGGCATCACCGTGATCGCCTCCAACGCCGACAGCGCCAAGGCGGCGGACGCCCGCGAGGCCTATGTCGGCGCGTCCTTCGTGGATTCCGGCGAACTGATTGCCAACCGGATCGTGCAGCAGCACGGCATCAAGGCAGGCGCCAAGTGTGTCGTGGCCGGCGGCAAGATCGAGGAGCCGCACATCGCCGCCCGTGGCGAGGGGGTCATGAAGGCGCTCAAGGCGGCGGGTGTCAGCGGCGAGATCATCCGCGGCGGCGACAGTGCCGAAGAGGCGCTGACCGTGATGACGCAGTACCTGCTGTCCAACCCCAAGACGGCCTGCGTGATCGGCCTGGCCAGCGCGCCGACCGAAGTGGCGCCCAAGGCGATCCAGGAAGCGGGTCTGAAGAACGTGCCCAACGGCGGCTTCGACCTGACGCCCAAGATCAGCGAGAACATCAAGGCCGGCCGCACCACCGCCTCGGTCGATCAGCAGCCGTTCTGGCAGGGCTTCATGCCGGTGATGATGGCCGCCTACAAGGTGCGCTACGGCCTGGCGCCGGCGAGTTTCAACAGCTCCAACGGCCTGATCGACAAGAGCACGGTCGATATTGTCAACAAGTACACCGGCAAATACCGCTGAATATCCCTGAGCCCGAGAAAATACCATGACCCATGCGTCGCAAACTGCGGCCACCCAGGCCGCGTCAACCCGGTACCGGGAATTGACCTGGCAGCGGCTGCTGATGCGCAGCAGCGCGGCCAATATCGGGATGCTGTCGGTCATGGTCGGGCTGGCGACGGTATTTGCCAGTCTGGCGTACCCGGGGGAATTCAATTTCTACACGGCGGGCAATTTGGGGGTGCTGTCGCAGCAGGTGCCGATCATGGCGATCGTCGCCATCGGCGCCGGCTTCCTCATGATCTCCGGCGAGTTCGATCTCTCGGTGGCCGGCATCTACACCGTCGTGCCCTACGTGGTGGCGATCGCCAGTGTCCGCTGGGCGCTGCATCCGGCGCTGGCGCTGCTGATCGGGCTGGCGGTGGCGGTGGCGGTCGCGCTGGTCAACGGGCTGGTGACGGTGCGCCTGCGGGTGCCGTCGTTCATCGCGACGCTGGGGATGATGTTCTTCCTGCGCGGCGTGTCGCGCTGGGTGGCGATCGACCCGAACACCGGCCAGCCCGGCCCGATTCCGTTCGACCTGGGCGACACCTTCCACGCGCTGACGGCCGGCACGCTGTTCGGCCCTGTCCACGCACAGGCCGTCTGGCTGCTCGGGGTGGGGCTGCTGGCGGTGGTGCTGCTGACCCGGCACACCTTCGGCAACCACCTGATGGCCACCGGCGGCGATGTGGACGCCTCGGAGAAAAACGGCATCGACACGCGCCGCATCAAGGTGCTGGCGTTCGTGGTGTGCGCGGTCTGTGCGGCACTGGCCGGCGTGCTGCAGTCGGCGCGCATCGGCGTGGTCTCGCCCGCCTCCACGCTCAACGGGCTGGAACTGGCGTCGATCGCGGCCTGCGTCGTCGGCGGGGTCCACCTGTTCGGCGGACGGGGCAATGTGCTCGGCATGGTGCTGGGGGCCACGCTGCTGGTCGTGGTGGAGAACCTGCTGGTGCTGGTGCGTGCGCCGGG
>JBEEMX010000394.1:0-3808 GCA_041192465.1 Pseudomonadota bacterium
CTGCGAGACGTAACCCTGGCGCGCCAGCCCCGTGTAGCGGCTGACCGCATTGCGGGCGCCGGCGACGCGGGAGCGCAGCTGCGTGGCCTGCACCGCGGTGCGCCCGGTCTCCGCTTCGAGCGAGTCGATGCGGCGACGCCACTGGGCCGTTTCCTGCTGTTCCGCGCCGTCGATGCGCGCCAGATCGGCTTCGAGCGACCGTCGGCGGGCGTCGATCTGGGCGGCGATGCCCCGCTGGTAATCGAGGGCATCCGGCCCCGCCCGGTCACCGCTGAGCACGAACAGCACGTCGCCACGCCGCACCACCTGACCTTCGCGCACGTGGGATTCCACCACCACGCCGGGCTGGCTGCTGGTGATGCGGATCAGGCCCGCATCCGGGTAGACCTGCCCGCTGACCGTCGAGCGGCGGGTGTAGCTGCCGAACACCAGCAACGCGACGAGGCTGGCCACCAGCAGCAGCGACGCCCAGGCCACCCCTGCGGACCACACGGAAGGCAGCAGCACGATGTCGCCGTAACGCTGCGCGCGGTGTGCATTCAAGGCCTCGTGGCGGAACAGCGGCGAAGGGGGTGGGGCGGGCATGGGTCGCTTGTATCTGAATGTTCCAATCGCCGATTGTTGACGAAGACGCGCCCGTGCGTGACCCACCACGCAGGCGGTTCGATCACCGAGAATCCCGATATTGCCGATTGATTCACCCGCCACGGAGCCAGAACCATGCAGAACCCCGACGAATCCCTGCTGTTGCGCGTCCAGGACGCCCGCGGCGTCGTGACCCTCACGCTCAACCGTCCGCAGGCCTTCAACTCGCTGTCCGAGGCCATGCTCGCCGCACTGCAGACCGAACTGGATGCGCTGGCGGACGACGCTTCCGTGCGCTGCGTCGTGCTGGCTGCGGCTGGGCGCGCCTACTGCGCTGGCCACGACCTGAAGGAGATGCGCGCCGAGCCTGGCCTGGCCTATTACCGCGACCTCTTCACCCGCTGCGGCAAGGTGATGCTGGCGATCCAGCGTCTGCCGGTGCCGGTGATTGCCCGCGTCCACGGGGTTGCAACGGCGGCCGGCTGCCAGCTCGTGGCCACGTGTGATCTGGCTGTGGCGGTGGAGACGGCGCGCTTTGCAGTCAGCGGGGTCAACCTCGGATTGTTCTGCTCGACGCCTAGTGTGGCGCTGTCGCGCAACGTCGGGCGCAAGACGGCGTTCGAGATGCTGGTGACGGGCGATTTCCTGTCGGCGAGCGAGGCGCAGGCGCGTGGACTCGTGAACCGCGTCGTGCCGGCCGATGCGCTGGACGCCGAAGTCGAGCGGCTGGTGGCCAGCATCGTCGCCAAGCCGCGGGCGGCCGTGGCGCTGGGCAAGGCGCTGTTCTACCGCCAATTGGAGATGGGCATCGAGGCTGCCTACCAAACCGCGGTGCAGACGATGGCCTGCAACATGATGGACGACAGTGCGCTCGAAGGCGTGCAAGCGTTCATTGACAAGCGGCCACCCAATTGGTGAGACTGGTGCGGGGCTGATCGGCTCAATTCAGCGGCTGACCAGTCGATACAAGGCCATCGGTGGGGGTCCGAACATGTCTGATCTGGTTCATTGCATCTACGCCAGCACGGCCACGCGCGACATGCGTGCGGACGATCTGGTGGCCTTGCTGGCCCGTGCGCGGGTGTGCAATGCCGCGCTTGGCGTGACCGGCATGCTGCTGCATGACCGGGGCAATTTCTTTCAGGTGCTGGAAGGCCCGGGGGCTGCGGTGGCGCAGCTGTATGCCCACATCGCCACCGATCCGCGGCACCACCGGGTGGTCGAGATCATCCACGAGCCGATTGCCCTGCGCAGTTTCTCGGCCTGGACGATGGGGTTTGCCCGGCTGGACGAGGTAGACCGGGCACAGATACCCGGGCTGAACGATTTTTTCGGGGCAGGCCACACGCTGAACCAGATCGATGGGGGACGCGCCAAGAAACTGCTGCAGGCGTTCAGTGCCGGGCGCTGGCACCGGCGTGTGCAGTGCCAGGATGTGCCGGCCTGAGCTGACTGCCTCCATGCCATTTTCACTGCCTCGTTTCTCCTTCGCCTTTCAGCCGATCGTGCATGCGCTCAGCGGCACGGTGGTGTCGTACGAGGCGCTGATCCGCGGACCGGAAGGTGAGTCGGCGCACAGCGTGCTGAGCAGTGTGCCGCAGAGCGCATTGCATGCGTTCGACGCACACGGCCGCGAAGCCGCCATCGCACTGGCGACCCGGCTGGGCATCCGCACCCAGCTCAACCTGAACTTCCTGCCGCAGAGTCTGTTCGGTCAACGGGACGTTCTGACCCCGATGTTCGAGGCGGCGAGCCGGAGTGGCCTGCCCATCAGCCGCCTGGTGCTGGAGGTCACGGAAGGGGAGGTGATCGATGACGTGGCGCGCTTTGCCCGGCTGATCAAGACCTACCGGGCACAGGGGCTGAAGCTGGCCATCGACGATTTCGGCGCGGGCTACTGCGGGCTGAACCTGCTGGCGGAGTTCCAGCCCGACATCCTCAAGCTCGACATGGCCTTGCTGCGTGGCATCGAGCGCAGCGGGCCGCGACAGGCCATCGTCCGCGCGATCCTCAGCGCCTGCACCGATCTGGGCATCGACGCCATCGCCGAGGGCGTCGAGACGGTGGACGAGTTCAGTTGGCTGGCCGACGAGGGCGTGACGCTGTTCCAGGGCTATCTGTTTGCCCGACCGGGCTTCGAGGCACTGCCGGGTGTGGCGGTGCCACCCCGCCGCTGACGCCCCGCCGCTGACGCCCCACCGGCTCACATCCCTGCGTAGTTCGGTCCACCGCCGCCTTCCGGCGTGACCCAGACGATGTTCTGCGTCGGATCCTTGATGTCGCAGGTCTTGCAGTGGACGCAGTTCTGCGCGTTGATCTGCAGGCGGTCGCTGCCGTTTTCGTTCTTGACGAATTCGTAGACGCCGGCCGGGCAGTAGCGCGACTCGGGGCCGGCGTACTTCGCGAGGTTGATCTCCACCGGTACGCGGGCGTCCTTGAGCGTCAGGTGCGCGGGCTGGTGTTCTCCATGGTTGGTGTTGGAGATGAACACCGAACTCAGGCGGTCGAAGGTGATGACGCCGTCCGGCTTCGGGTAGTCGATCTTCGCGCACTCGCTGGCGGGGCGCAGGCGGGTGTGGTCGGGCTGGTCGCGGTGGATGGTCCAAGGGGGCGCTGCAAACCCGAGCTTGGGCAGCAGCCACTGCTCGATGCCCGTCATCAGCGAGCCGACGTAGACCCCCTTCTTGAACCACTGCTTGAAGTTGCGCGACTTGTCGAGTTCGGCGTGGAGCCAGCTCGACTCGAACGCGGTCGGGTAGGCGCTCAGTTCGTCCTGCTGGCGGCCGGCGGCCAGCGCCTCGAACGCGGCGTCCGCGGCCAGCATGCCGGTCTTGATGGCGGCGTGGCTGCCCTTGATGCGGGCCGCATTCAGGTAACCCGCCTCGCAGCCGATCAGCGCGCCACCGGGGAACACCGTTTTCGGCAGGCTCAGCAGGCCGCCGGCCGTGATGGCACGGGCGCCGTAGCCCAGGCGCTTGCCACCCTCCAGATACTTGCGGATCGCGGGGTGTGTCTTCCAGCGCTGCATTTCCTCGAAGGGACTCAGCCACGGGTTCTGGTAGTCCAGCCCGGTGACGAAGCCGAGCGTGACCTTGTTGTCGTCGAGGTGGTAGAGGAAACCGCCGCCGTAGGTGTCCGCTGCCATCGGCCAGCCGGCGGTGTGGACCACGAGGCCCGGCTGGTGCCTGGCCGGATCGATTTCCCAGAGTTCCTTGATGCCGAG
>JBEEMX010000395.1:0-5313 GCA_041192465.1 Pseudomonadota bacterium
CCGACGATGTCGTCATCCCCGATGTTGTCGAGGTACTTCACCAGCGCACGGATCGAGTTGCCGTGGGCGGCGATGACGATGCGCTGGCCTGCCTTGATCGCTGGGGCAACCGACTCGTTCCAGAACGGCATCACGCGGGCGACCGTGTCCTTCAGGCATTCAGTCAGCGGAATCTGGTCGGGCTGGAGCTGGCTGTAACGCACATCCTGACGCTGCCCGCGGGGGTCATCCGCTTCGAGCGCAGGCGGCGGCGTGTCATAGCTGCGGCGCCAGACCAGCACCTGCGCATCGCCGTACTGCTTGGCCATGTCGCCCTTGTTCAGGCCCTGCAATGCGCCGTAGTGGCGCTCGTTGAGGCGCCAGCTATGCACCACCGGCAACCAGGTGCGGTCCATCTGGTCCAGCGCATGCCACAGCGTCCACACAGCGCGCTTGAGGACCGAGGTGTAGGCCACGTCGAAATCGTGGCCGGCCTCCTTGAGGAGCCGGCCGGCCTGCTTGGCCTGTTCGACGCCGGTGGGGGTGAGTTCGACATCGGTCCAGCCAGTGAAACGGTTTTCCAGATTCCAGGTCGATTCACCGTGGCGGATCAGCACGAGCTTGTACATGGCAGGCAGCAGTTGGGTTGAGTTGGGTTGAACTTGGGTGGCAGTCGGGGAAAAATTCCCGCGAATTCTATAATCGACGCCCTGAGCAACCTTGGCCGGCGGCCCGCCGGCGCCCACACCTGTGAACTTCCTCCTCGACAACTGGATCTGGCTGCTGACGGCCGCGGCCTCGGGTGGCGCGCTGCTGTGGCCCATGCTGGGCAAGGGTGGCGGCGCAGATGCCGTCTCACCAGCCGAAGCCGTACAGATGATCAACCGCGAGAAGGCGGTGGTGATCGACGTCTGCGAGAGCGCCGAGTTCAGCGCCGGCCACGTCGTCGGCGCCCGCAGCGTGCCGCTGGCCACACTGGACGGCAGCAAGAGCCTGCCGACCAACAAGACCCTGCCGGTGGTGCTGGTCTGTGCATCGGGTGCCCGTGCGCGCCGCGCCGCCGCTACCGTGCGGGGGCTGGGCCACCAGCGTGTGCATGTGCTGCAAGGTGGCATGGCTGGCTGGCGCGAGGCCGGACTACCGGTCGAGAAATCCGCCTGAGAACAGCAGGACCAGGAACACGAACAGGAACCGCCATGAAGTCCGTGAAGATGTACACCACGCAGGTCTGCCCCTACTGCGTGCGCGCCAAGATGCTGCTCAAGCAGCGCGGTGTGGCCGAGATCGACGAGATCCGCATCGACCTGCACCCCGACCAGCGCGCGCAGATGATGGCCTTGACCGGCCGCCGCTCGGTGCCGCAGATCTTCATCGGCGACACCCACGTCGGCGGCTGCGACGAGCTGATGGCACTCGACAGCACAGGCAGTCTGTTGCCACTTTTGCAAAACTGAGCCAGATCTGCGCTTGTACTGAACCCGCACCGAACCGCCACTGAGGGTCGCCGGCAACACCCGCCGGCGGCCCGCAATGCGAGTCGCAAGGTTTTTCTGGTGTGCAGGCGCACAATCTGCGGTTTTGGCTCCCGACGAATCTCACGATTTGTCCCCTTCCGGTGACAACCGCACATCCGCAGCGTGCCACGCCACGCGACATCGCTGCACTGACACTCGGCGCCCTCGGCGTCGTCTACGGCGACATCGGCACCAGCCCGCTGTATGCCCTCAAGGAAGTCTTCCACGCCGGACACGTCCCGACCACGCCGGACAACATCCTCGGCGTGCTGTCGTTGATTTTCTGGACGATGACGGTCATCGTGTCGCTGAAGTACGTGCTGCTCATCCTGCGCGCGGACAACAACGGCGAGGGTGGCCTGATCGCCATGCTCGCGCTGGCGACCCACGCCGTGCGCGACCGGCCACGGCTCTACCAGACGCTGATGGGCGTGGGCATGTTCGGCACGGCGATCTTCTACGGCGACGGCGTCATCACACCGGCCATCTCGGTGCTCTCCGCCGTCGAGGGGCTGGAAATCGCCTCCCCGAGCCTGCACCCCTTCGTGCTGCCGCTGACGCTGGTCGTGCTGACGGGGCTGTTTGCCGTGCAGCGCTTCGGCACCGGTGGCATCGGCAAGGCGTTCGGGCCCGTGACGCTGGTGTGGTTCGGCGTGCTGGTGGCGCTGGGGCTGCCCTATATCATCGACAACCCCGGCGTGCTGGTGGCGCTCAACCCGCTGTACGCGTTCAACTTCTTCGCTGCGCAGCCGATGGTCGCTTTCATCGGCCTGGGCGCCGTGGTGCTGTGCGTGACCGGTGGCGAGGCACTCTATGCCGACATGGGCCACTTCGGCAAGCAGCCGATCCGCATCGCCTGGTACGCCTTCGTGATGCCGGCGCTGGTGATCAACTACTTCGGCCAGGGTGCGATGCTGCTGAAGAACCCCGAGGCGATCGAGAACCCGTTCTTTCTGATGGCGCCGAAATGGGCCGCTCTGCCGCTGGTCTTCCTGGCCACGGCCGCCACCGTGATCGCCTCACAGGCGCTGATCACGGCCGCTTTCTCGGTGACCCGACAGGCAGTGCAGCTTGGCCTGCTCCCCCGCATGCGCATCGTCCACACCTCCGTGCGCGACCTGGGCCAGATCTACGTCCCCTTCGTCAACTGGGGGCTGTACGTGTTCATCGTGCTGGCGGTGGCGCTGTTCAAGACCTCGACCAACCTCGCCTCGGCCTATGGCATCGCAGTGACGCTGGACATGACGATCACCACGATCATGACCTTCTACGTCATCCGCCACGGCTGGAAGTACCCGCTGGGCCTGTGCCTGCTGGCCACCGGATTCTTCTTCGTCATCGACATCGCCTTCTTCGCCTCGAACATGCTCAAGCTGTTCGGCGGTGGTTGGTTCCCGCTGGTGATCGGCATCGCGATGTTCACCCTGATGCTGACCTGGCAGCAAGGCCGTGCGCTGATGAGCGACCGACTCCGCGACGAAGCGATCGACTTGAAGTCCTTCCTGGAAGCCATCTTCGTGCATCCACCGGTGCGCGTGTCCGGCACGGCGGTGTTCCTGTCGGCCGAACCGGGCCTGACGCCCAACGCGCTGATGCACAACCTCAAGCACAACAAGGTGCTGCACGCGCACAACCTGTTCGTCACGGTGCGCCACCACGACATCCCCTGGGTCGGCTTCGAGCAGCGCATCAGCATGGAGTCGCTCGGCCATGACTGCTGGCAGGTAACGCTGAACTTCGGCTTCAAGAACGAGCCGGACGTGCCACAGGCGCTGCAGTTGCTGGCCGGCCGCGGCGTGCCGCTCGACGAGATGGACACCAGCTACTTCCTGTCGCGTGACATCGTGATGCCCACCATCGGCGACGGCATGTCGCTGTGGCGCGAGAAGCTGTTCGCCAACATGCACCGCAACGCGGCGGCCGCGGCGGACTTCCTCAACCTGCCGACGAACCGGGTGGTGGAGCTGGGCTCCAAGGTCGAGATCTGACCAGCACGAGCGCCGCCAGCGCACCGCAGACGGTGCCGCTGGCATGCGCGAGCGGGGCGACCGCGATGTCCCAGCCCGGCGGGGTGACCAGCGTGTGCGCCCAGGGCTGCTCGCCGAGCACCTTCAGGCACAACCCCGCCAGCAGCAGCGCACCGAGCACCCGCTCGCGGCGCTGCGGCGCGGTGCGCACCAGCGCCACCGCCGCCACGGCAACACCAGCGTGCAAGACGCCAGACAGCCCGCCGTAGCGCAGCAGCTCCGGCGCCAGCAGCAGCCCAAAGTGTGTCAGCGGCCACGAACAGCACCAGCGCGGCCCCCGCCAGATTGGCCAGCAGGTGCCGCGTGCTCAGGTGGACCCAGGCCGCGCTCCACCAGCGCCACGGTTCGCTCCAGGCCAGCGCAGGCACCCACGCCAGCGCCATCCGCGCCAGCCCGGGCTGGACCGCGATCAGCAGGCTCGGCAGCACCAGCAACAGCCCCACGCCCAGCCAGGCGTGTTGCCGGTGCAGCATCAGCCGAACACGGCGCGCCACAGCGCCAGCACGGCCTCGCGGTGCGCCTTCATGGGGCCGAGTTCGGCCATGTCCACCTGCGTGGGCGCTTCATCCAGCCGCGCCCGGTGCTGCACGCGGCGCTGCTCGCGGTACGCATCGGCCGCCGCGAACCCGACGCCGGCCGGCAGCAGACCGGCCTGCTCGGCACGCTGCAGCAGCGCGATGTTGCCGGCGTTGTCCAGCAGCGCCGGATGTGCGGCACTGTGCGCCAGCACCAGCCACTGCACGGCGAACTCCGCGTCCATCATGCCGCCGCGGCTGTGCTTCACGTCAAAGCGCGTCGGCCGCACCGCGTGGGCCTCGCGCACCCGCTCGCGCATGGTAGCGATCTCGCGTTTCAGTGCATCCAGATCCCGCGGCGCGGTCAGCACGGCACGGCGCGTCGCATCGAACCGCTCGGCCAGTACGGGCGAGCCGGCACACCAGCGGGCCCGCGTGATCGCCTGGTGCTCCCAGGTCCACGCCGTGTTGCTGCCGCGGCCCTGCTGGTAACGCTCGAAGGCCGTCACCGACGTGACCAGCAAGCCGGAGTTGCCGTTCGGGCGCAGCGCGGTGTCGATCTCGTAGAGTGCGCCCGCCGCGGTGCGCAGCGACAGCCAGGTGATGAGCTTGCGGGCGAAGGCGGCGTAGACCTCGCCCGCGCGCTCGTCTTCGTCGTCGTAGAGGAACACGATGTCGAGGTCGCTGCCGTAGCCCAGCTCCTTGCCGCCAAGCTTGCCGTAGGCGATCACCGCGAACTGCGGCACGTCCCGGTGGCGCGTGCGCAGGTGGCGCCAGGCCCAGTGCAGCGTGCGCTCCAGCGTGGCGTCGGCCAGCGCGGAGAGGTCGTCGGCCACCTCCTCGACGGTGATTTCGGCCTCCACGTCGCGCACCAGGGTACGGAAAGTTTCGGCTTGGTGGGCGCGGCGCAGCGTGTCGAGCAGTTCACCCTCGTCCGCTTCGCCAGAGCGGATCCATGCCTGGTGCCGATCCTCCAGGTCACGGGCATAGGCGACGGCGTCGAAGCGTTCGTGCATCAGGCGGGTGTCGGCCAGTTCGTCGATCACGCCAGGGTGCTGCATCAGGTAGCGCATCGGCCAGCGCGCCAGCCCCAGCAGGTGCAGCAGGCGGCCCAGCACCTCGCCCCGCTCCGCCAGCAGCGCCAGATAGCTGTCGCGGCGCAGCAGCGGCTCCAGCCAGTCCACGAAGCGCAGCAGCGCCGTCTCGCCGATCTCGGGTTCATCCTGGGTCAGACGGCGCGCGCGCATCAACAGCCGCACCAGCCGCGCCCGCCCCTCG
>JBEEMX010000396.1:0-3764 GCA_041192465.1 Pseudomonadota bacterium
GTCTTCCAAATGGTGGTGTCGGTCCAGCCGGTGCGGATCGCGCCGACGGACGAGTGGCTGGCGGTGTCGCGCCGCCAGCTCGTCGCGGTGCGCGACATGCTGGCGGCGGAAGGGCTATGAACCACCCTTCGCGGCATGCACCGGGTGTGCGGGATCAGCGTTCGACCGCACCGAGGTCGATCTTGCTGCCCTTGACGGTGCGGGTGACCGGCGAGAAGCTCGATCCGAGCTGGTAGGCCACACCGTAGGCGGCCGCCGCAGCGGGTGCGACCTGTCCGGCATCGACGATGGTGCTGCCCGCCAGCGGTGTGAAGGTCGCCGCATCGAAGGGAATGGCCGCACCGGTGAGCAGGTTGGCCGTGCCCTTGACCTGGCCCTTGAGCGTCTTCCAAATGGTGGTGTCGGTCCAGCCGGTGCGGATCCAGTTGACGCCCAGGTTCAGGATGCCGTCCGGGGTGTAGGCCGGTGACAGCGAGTCGTTGGTGGCCTGCCGCAGGTTCAGCTCCGTCACCGTGCTGTCGAACCAGAACACGTTGTTCCAGGCTTCCACGGTTTCCTCGGTCGTGGCGATCTCGAAGATGCGTGCGCCCTTGCCCGTGCCGTGGAGGGTGTTGTTGAAGAAGTACAGCGTGCCCTTGCGGAACAGCGATTCGCCCCAGTTGGCCCCTGCCGGCGCACCGAAGTGGTCCCCACCGTAGTGGAAGAAGCTGCCGTCGTCGCCGTTCTTCTTGATCTGGTTGCCGTAGACGAAGCTGGTGCGGTAAGCCGGTGTGGCCAGCGCGGTGATGGGGAAGTCCTCGGCCTCGACCATGTCCACCGCGCGCGCACCGCCTTCGATGCGGTTGTAGCGCACGACCATGCTGGCCGAGCGGTCCTTGGCGGAATTGCCCAGGGCACCAGCGCGCAGCGGGCCGTAGCTGTTGAACTCGATGACCATGCCCACGCTCTGGGTGTAGGTGGTGTGCATGTGGTCATCGCCGACGATGCCGTGGCCCCACAGGTAGTTGCCCGCGATGCGGATGTCGCGGGTCACGGCGAAATCGCCCTCGTCGTTGGACTTGGTGAAGATGCCCATCTGGCAGTCGCTGATCTCGTTGTCGGCGATCAGGATGTTGTGGCCGCGGTCCACCCAGACGCAGGCACCGAAGGGGTCATAGGCTTTGGTGGCGCCGGCGGCGTTCTTGAAGGTGTAGTTCGGGTGACCGGCGCGGATGTTCAGCCCGTCGATCGAGATCCAGCTCGGGTAGTCGGTGTAGGTGCCGCTGGCGTTCGCCTTGATGGCGATGACCGTGCGGCCCTGGTGGATGTCGCGCGTCTCGGTGGTGTTGCCGTAGGCGGTGCCGAGCGCGGTGCGGGTGGTGGCGCCGTTGCCGTCGATGATCGGGCGCTCGTTGTTCGGGCCGCGCACGCCGCAGATGCGCACGGGGGCGGCCTGTGTGCCGGAGGCGGCGACCATGAACTTGCCCTTGTAGGGCGTGGCCGTGTAGAAGATCCGCACGGTGTCACCGGCCTTGAGGGCTTCCCAGGGCACCGCGTCGAGCGTGGTGTAGGGCTTGCCGGGACCAACCTGGTAGTCGATGCCCTTGCCGGAGGCGACACACGCAGTCAGCGCGAGACCGTCCACCGGCGGGGCCGGCGTTGGCGCTGCCACGGGTGTCGGGCTGGGCGCTGGCGAGGGGGAGGCGACGGGTGTCGCGCTGGGCACTGGCGTGGGGGAGGCGACAGGTGTCGGGCTGGGTGTCGGGCTGGGTGTTGGCGTGGGGGCGGCGGGTGCCGGCTTGGGTGTCGGGCTGGGGGAGGCCACTGGAGGCGATGCCACCGGTGTCGGTGCGGGGGCGCTGCTGACATCCAGCACCGTGCCCGATTCCCCGCCGCCACAGGCCGGCAGTCCGCCTGTCAGCGTCAGGCAGGCCGCCATCCACAAGGTGCGCACATGCGCTGTTCTGGTCTGGTCCATCGGATCCTTCTTCTGGGTTGCTGCAGGGATGGCAGCGAAGATAGGGGGACGGTCTAACGGCATGAGTAAGCAATTTTCTTTACTGTAACTACCTCAATGGCGCAACAAAAGTTCGCGTTTAGACCTGTTTTTGTAATTTTTCCACTTATTTGGCTAAGCAGGAAAATCAGTTTTCGACTCTGAAACGTGCGCTGTTTCACGCTGAACGGCACTGATGTGGCGCAGGCTGCAACCAGCGGTCACAGGGCGTAGCCAGCGATCCGGACCGTTCTTGCACCGGATCGCTGCATCTCCACACCTCCCGTTGCAGACGAAGGGTGTTTGCATCGTCTGCGGGTGTGCCGCGCAAGGTTATTCAGCGTTCGACCGCGCCCAGATCGCGCCCGACGCCGTTGACGGGGCGCGCAACTGGCCGCCGGTTCGCGTCGAGTTGCCACAGCAGCGGGTGTGCGGAGACTGCCGACGGCATCACGGCCGCCCGGTCGATCAGCGCCGAGCCGGCCAGTGGCTGCAGCGTCGTTGCATCGACGGGCAGGTCGCTCCCGGTGATGAGCAGGTGCGTGCCGCTGACCGAGCCGCCCACGCGGTGCCAGATGTCGCTGTCCTGCCAGCCAGTGCTGATCCAGTTGACGCCCAGGTTCAGCACGCCGCCGCCCACCCACGGCGTGGCGACCTCCTGGTTCATGCGCAAGCTGCGCTGCTGCACGCTGGGGGCAAAGTGGATCACGTTGTTCCACGCTTCGACCCGCTCCTCGGTGGTCGAGATCTGGAACACCCACGCTTGCGTGCCTTTGAGCAGCAGCGTGTTGTTCCAGAAATGCAGCGCGCCACGGCGGAACAGCGGCTCACCCCAGGCACCGCCCGGTGTGCTGCCGAAGTGGTCACCGCCGTAGTGAATGACGCTGCCGGTGTCACCGGTCTTGACGATCTGGTTGCCGTAGATGTGGGTGCTGCGGTAGGCGGGCAGCAGCAGGGCCGTGCCGGGGAAATCCTCCGCCTCGACGAGGTCGATGGCGTGCGCGCCTTCCTCGATGCGGTTGTAGCGGATCACGGCACCGACCGAGCGGTCCTTGATGGCGTTACCGGGTGCGCCATTGCGCAGTGGGCCGTAGTCGTTGAACTCGACCACCGTGCCCACACTTTGCAGGTAGGTGCTGTGCTCGTGCCAGTCACCAACGATGCCGTGGCCGGCGAAGCGGTTGCCGGCGATGCGCAGGTCGCGGGTCACGGCGAAGTCACCATCGTCGGTGGACTTGCTGAACACCGCCATCTGGCAGTCGGTGATCTCGTTGTCGGCGATGGTGATGTGCTGGCCGCGGTCGATCCATATGCAGGCGCCGAAGGGCGCGTAGGCGCGCTCGATGCCGCCTGCTGTGCGGTAGTGGTGGTCCGGGTGGCCGCGGGTGATCTTCAGGCCGTCGATCTGCAGGTAGCGCGGGTAGGCGGTCCACGCATCGGTGGCGAGCGCCTTGATGGCGATGACGGTGCGGTCCTGGTGGACGTGGCTGTAGGTGAGGGTGTTGCTGTAGAGCGGCCCCAGCGCGGCACGGGTCGTGGCGCCGCTGCCGTCGATGACCGGTCGCTCGCCGTTCGGCCCGCGCACGCCGCAGACGCGGATCGGCGCCTCGGCCGTGCCCTGGCCGGCGAGCAGGAACTTGCTGCGGTAGGGTGTGTCGCGGTGGTGGATGCGCACGGTGTCGCCTGCCCGCAGTGACTCCCAGGGCACGTCGTCCAGGCTGGTGTAGGTCTGGCCGGGGCCGACCGGGTAGTCGGTGCCGCGGCCCGAGGCGGCGCACGGCGTGAGGCC
>JBEEMX010000397.1:0-3758 GCA_041192465.1 Pseudomonadota bacterium
GCGCTGATCGTCCCGCTGGAGCAGGCTTTTGGCTGGTCGCGGGCCGATCTGCAGCTCGTGTCGAGCTTCATCGCCGCGGGCGGCGCGCTGTCGGTGAACGCGGTGGGCTGGCTCAACGCCCGCCATGGCATGCGCACGGTCAGCCGGGTCTCGCTGGTGCTGTTGTCGATCGGGCTGCTGGGCATGACCCAGTTGCCGGTGAACGGCTCGATCGGCTGGCTCTACCTCGGCTATTTCCTGCTGCCGCTGCTCGGCGTCGGCACCACGCCGGTCACCTGGACCCAGTGGGTCAACCTCTGGTTCGAGCGCCACCGGGGGTTCGCGCTCTCGCTGGTGCTCTGCGGCACCGGCGTGGCGGCGGCGGTGCTGCCCCCGGCGATCACCTGGGTGGTGGGCCGATCGGACTGGCGGGCGGGCTTCGCGCTGCTGGCCGTGCTGCCGCTGCTGCTGACCTTGCCGTGGGCGGCCCGCACGCTGCCGGTGCAGGTGCGGGCGTCATCCGGCTCCGCGACCGGCACGCTGCCCGGGTTGACCTTCGCGCAAGCCGCCCGCACACGGGCGTTCTGGCTCTGCAACGGGGCGCTGTCGCTGGTGGTCGCTGGGGTGGTGGGCATGGTGTCCAACACGGTGCCGCTGCTGCGTGACCTGGGCTTGTCGGCGGTGGCCGCCGGCGCGGTGTTCAGCGTGTTCGGGCTGTCCCTCATTGCCGGGCGGCTGCTGGTGGGGGTGCTGCTGGACCGCTTCTGGGCACCCGCCGTGGCGGCCGTGACGCTGTCGCTGCCGGCCATCGGTTGCGCGCTCTTCTGGCAGGCGGATGGCCAGACCCCCGTGGCGGCGCTGATGCTGGCGACGGCGCTGGTGGGCGTCGGTTCGGGTGCCGAATTCGACATCGCGGCCTACCTGGTGGCCCGCTATTTCGGGCTGCGCGACTACGGCAAGACCTTCGGCGTCCACCTCGGCGTGGCCACCATCGGCTCGGCCATCGCCCCGTTTCTTTTCGCCGCCCTGCTGCGGGCGGGCATGGGCTACGGCCCCTTGCTGCAGGTCTGCATGGCCTGCTTCCTGATCGGCCCGGTCCTGCTGCTGGGAATGGGCCGCTACCCCCGATTCGACGACCCTGAACGGAGATCCGCATGAGCGACACCACCAACGGACAGAAACTGGAGCAGGCCTACGCCAGCGTCTCCGACACCTACCGCGGCAAGATCGCCGACCTGTACGGCGCCTGCAGCGAGATGCGGCGCACCACGCCGGTCTATGAAGGGGACTTCATCGCCAAGTTCCTCGGGGTGCCGACCAACGCGGGTCAGCAGGCGGGCACCCGGCCGACCTTCGCGGTCTTCAAGTACGCCGACGTGATGAACGTACTGAAGGACGCCACCAACTACACCAGCGGCTTCATCCTCGAAGGCATGGGCAAGGTCTGGGACGGGCTGATGATCCTGGGCATGGACGGCCCGGCGCATCGCCAGGTGCGCAACCTGCTGCAACCCTCGTTCATGCCGGAGAACGTCAACAAGTGGCGGCCGAAGATCGACCGGGTGGTGCGCGAGGACTTCCTGATGCCGATGCTGCCGAACAAGAAGGCCGACCTGATGGAGATGGGGCTGCATTTCCCGGTGCGGGTGATGTATGCGCTGGTCGGCTTTCCCGAGGACAAGCCCGACGAGTACAACCAGTACGCGGCCTGGGCGCTGTCGATGCTGGCCGCCAACCAGCTCGACAAGGCCAAGGCCGAAGAGGGTCGCCGCATCGCCGCGCAGGCGGTGAAGAGCCTGTACGACGTGCTGATGGCCCAGGTGCAGAAGCGCCATGCCGAAGGCGCCACCGGCGACGACATCATCAGCCGCCTGATGCGCGCCGAATACGAAGGCCACAAGCTCAACGACCACGAGGTCGCCACCTTCGCCCGCTCGCTGCTGCCAGCGGCCGGTGAAACCACCACGCGCACCTTCAGCGCCGCAATGAACTTCCTGCTCACCGAGCCAGGGCTGATGGACCGCGTCCGCAATGACCGCACCCTGGTGCCCAAGCTGATCGACGAGGCGGTGCGCTTCGAGCCGTCCTCGACCTTCAAGGTGCGCGAGACGGCCAACGACGTGGAGATCGGCGGGGTGAAGATCCCCAAGGGGTCGTTCGTGCAGTGCATGGTCGCGTCGGCCAACCGCGACGAAACGGTGTTCGAGAACCCGGACCGCTTCGACATCGACCGCCGCCAGAAGCCCTCGTTCGGCTTCGGTTTCGGGCCGCACATGTGCATCGGCCAATTCGTCGCCAAGCTCGAACTGCAGTGCGCGATCAACGGCCTGCTCGACCTGTTCCCGAACCTGCGCCTGGACCCGGACCAGCCGCCGCCCCGGATCGAAGGTGCGCACCTGCGTGGCGCCAAGTCCGTCCACGTCCTCTGGGACTGAGGGCCGCGCCATGAGAACCTTCACCCACGTTCCAGAACGCTCGGACTTCGGCTACCAGTGCCTGGTCGGCCCGCAGAAGGTCAGCGGCGCCAGGCTCGCCGACCTGCGCGACCACTTCGGACTGAAGCTGACCAAGCACATGCCCTTCGGCAGCGTGCGCGACGAAGAGGGCCACATCTATTCGATGGTGCGCGCCCTCAACGCACCGGGCAGCACGCCCAATCCGACCAAGTTCATCTACCAGAGCACCCGGCTGGACGGCGAGAACATCCGCATCGACAAGGAGCGCATCGCGCCGCGCGCGCTGACGATGTTCCCGGCCCGTGGCCTCGAAGGCGACACCGCCTGGTGGTCGAACTGGCCCGATGACGTCGGCCAGCCCTGGCGCATCAGTGCCTCGGGCACCGATTTCTCCTGGCATGAAGAGGGCCTGTTCAGCCTGACCGGCAAGCTGCTCGGCAACGGCATGCAGTGGTACCTGCCGGGCGTGGATTGGGGTACTTTCTACGTGGCCCAGATGTACGACGTGGCCGGCACCTGCGAAGGCCGCCCGGTCAAGGGTGTGATCTCGCTCGACCAGGCGTGGATGGCCGAAGGCGGCGCGATCCACATGCACAAGGATCTTGTGGTCAACAACAAGATGCACGTGGTGTGGTGGAACTTCGCCACCGTCTACAAGGACGGCAGCTACGACGTGGGCTCCTTCCTGGTCGGCCACGAGCAACTGGGCTACGCGATCTTCCAGAACGAAAAAGGCGAGATCCGCACCACCACCGACATCGAAGGCACCGCACGCCACCAGCCCGGCGGCTGGTTCGCCGAAGACGCTCGCATCGTTCTTGAAGGCCACGAGGAATGGGAATTCCTGCCCGATCCGAAGGGCCGCATGACCGACTTCGTCGGCGGCTTCCCCATCACCGCGCAGCAGGAAGGCCGCTGGCGCCGCGTCGGCGTTCGGCAAACTGGACACCGGTTCGGCGATGGGCGGGTCCTCTCCCAGGCGCAAGGGAAATCCAAGCTCGGCGATGAAAACGCCTGCCGTGGCAAGCGGGCCGATGGCGCCCCGCCTCCGTTGGTCCGCCCTCGGCCCTACCTCAACGCCCCCGCCACAAAACCGGGCCGCAGGCACACTTCGAGCAAAGCTCGCCAATTTTTAATCTTTAATTTTTAATCTTTAATTCGTCCCCCCGCATGTCCCTCTCCCGCACCTTTGAAACCAAGGCCAAGGCCCTCATTGACGACCTCAAGGCCGTCTGCGCCAACCACGGCCTCGGCAACGATGGCAACGAAGCGACCTACGGCATTCCCGGCAGTGCTGCCGTCAGCGCGGCAGCGGCGTTTGCC
>JBEEMX010000398.1:0-3738 GCA_041192465.1 Pseudomonadota bacterium
GTCTTCGCGGATGATGCGCGGCGTGATCTCGCGCGGCTCGATCGTGACCGGCTGGTAGATGACACGTTTCTGCTCGGGGTCGTAGCGCATCTCGACGTGACCCGTGACAGGGAAATCCTTGCGCATCGGATGTCCAATGAAACCGTAGTCGGTCAGGATGCGGCGCAGGTCGTCGTGCCCGTCGAACACGATGCCATACATGTCGAATGCCTCGCGCTCGAACCAGTTGGCCGAGGACCACAGCGGGGTAAACGCCGGCACGACGGGGAAGTCATCGTCGGCCGCGAACACCTTGAGGCGCAGGCGCCAGTTCAGACGCACCGACAGCAGATGGGTTACCACCGCATAGCGCAGACCTTCGTACGGAGCGTCCCGGTAGCCGCTGTAATCGACACCACAGAGATCGATCAGCTGCTCGAACCCGAGATCCGGGTGATCGCGCAGCGTCTCGGCAATGGACAGGGAGTCAGCCGCCTTGACGGTGACCGTGATTTCGCCACGCGCGCGCACCAAGCTCACAAGGCGATCGGCGAACACACGCTCCAGCGCGGCCTGCAGGATATCGAGTTTCTGCGTCATGTCGGATGCACCTGCTCAGCGGGCGATGGTGTTTTCGCGGCGAATCTTGGCCTGCAACTGCAGGATGCCGTACAGCAGTGCCTCGGCCGTGGGCGGACAGCCGGGCACGTAAACATCCACGGGCACAACCCGGTCACAACCCCGCACCACCGAATAGCTGTAGTGGTAGTAGCCGCCCCCATTGGCACAGGAGCCCATGCTCAACACCCAGCGCGGCTCCGCCATCTGGTCGTACACCTTGCGCAAGGCAGGCGCCATCTTGTTGCACAGCGTGCCGGCCACGATCATCAGATCGGATTGGCGCGGACTGGGCCGGAACAGCATGCCGAAGCGGTCAATGTCGTAGCGGGACGCCCCCGCATGCATCATCTCGACCGCACAGCAGGCCAGACCAAAGGTCATCGGCCAGAGCGAACCGGTCTTCGACCAGTTGATGAGGGTATCGACACTGGTCGTGACGAAACCTTCCTTGAGTACGCCTTCAATGCCCATGGTGTGCTTCCGTGGCTCTCGTGGTCTGGATTGAATTCATTCCCAATCGAGGGCGCCTTTTTTCCATTCGTAGACGAATCCGACCACCAGGATGCCCAGGAAGATCATCATCGCCCAGAAACCTGTCGCCCCGATCTCGCGCAGCGACACCGCCCACGGGAACAGGAACGCGATCTCAAGATCGAACAGAATGAAGAGAATCGCCACGAGGTAGTAGCGCACATCAAACTTCATGCGCGCATCCTCGAATGCCTCGAAGCCGCACTCGTAGGGAGAGTTCTTGGCCGCGTACGGCCGATGGGGCCCGAGCAATGCGCCCAGCAACTGGGGCGCCACGCCGACGCCGACGCCGACAAGAATGAACAGAATGACGGGGAGGTATTGTTCCAGATTCATGTCAATCGACTTGTCAGCCCCTCATGCGGCAAAAATAAAGCGCGCAGCCCGGGAAACCACTTTCGTGCTTAACCGCGTGCTCAGCGCGCCCACCTGCTCCCTGCGCCTAAGTACTGCCAGGGCGCCGAATCAAACTCCCGAAAAGAATCTGATTTGCATGTCATTTTGTATGGTGCCGACGGCGAGACTCGAACTCGCACAGCTTTCGCCACTACCCCCTCAAGATAGCGTGTCTACCAATTTCACCACGTCGGCACTTGCAAATCACCATTCTACAACCAGCATGCACACCGCATCTCTGCAGCTAGGTCTGGTAAGCCCCTAAGGCACTGTGTATGCCGTATTGCTGCAGGTAACCCCTGCAGCACAGCCTTGAATTCTAATGCCAATGAGGGTTTGCCTCAAGTACTCAGCCTGATTTTTCGCGCGATTCAGCGCGAGGCAGGCGCCGAAGCGGCGATGGCCGACGCTGCAGGCGCTGCCACCAGTCCAGGAATCTGGGCGGCAACCGGGCCGCTAGCCGCTACAGCAGCGGGCGCAGCCGCTCGGTCCAGGATGCTGCCACCGGAGCCACCGGCACTGCGCAGGTTGCCGAAGTAGGCCAGCGCCAGCGTGCAGACAAAAAACAACGTCGCAGCGACAGCGGTCGAACGCGAAAGGAAGTTCGCACTGCCCGTCGCACCAAACAAACTGCCAGACGAGCCACCACCAAAGGCCGCACCCATGTCAGCGCCCTTGCCATGCTGCATCAGCACCAGCCCGATCATCACAATGGCCGTTACCAGTTGCAGCAACAGCACCAGATTCATCATCACTTGCATTGGGAAAAACTCCGTAGGAACTCGACTCGACCGACCTGACGCGGATCAGCTCGCCGCGCGGACCACAGCGACGAAATCCGCCGCCTTGAGTGCCGCGCCGCCGATCAGGCCGCCGTCGATGTCGGTCTGGGAAAAGAGGATGGCGGCGTTGTCAGGCTTGACGCTGCCACCGTACAACAGCTTCATCTCGCTGGCCCGAGGGGTCGCCGCCGCCAGTTGCGCACGCAGCACCGCATGAACCGCCTGCGCCTGCTCCGGAGAAGCGGTCCGGCCCGTGCCGATGGCCCACACCGGCTCGTAGGCCACGACCACTTCACCGATGCACGGCCCAAGCGTGTGGATGACGGCCGACAACTGCCGCTTCACGACCGCCTCGGTTTCGCCAGCCTCGCGCTGCGCCAGCGTTTCGCCGACACAGACGATCGGCGTGATGCCCTTGGCGAGTGCGGCCTTGGCCTTGTCGGCCACGAGCTGATCAGACTCGCCATGCAAGGCGCGGCGCTCCGAGTGTCCGACGATCGCATAGCGGCAACCGAATTCGGCCAGCATCGCCGCTGACACCTCGCCGGTGTAAGCACCCTGTGCCTGAGCGGAACAATCCTGCGAACCCCAGGCCACGCTGCCGTTGGACAGCGTCACCGCGACTTCGGACAGGTAAGGAAACGGCACGCACACCGCCACTTCGGCCACGAAGGGCCGGGCCGCCAGGATGCCCTGCAGCAACTCGGCATTCGCCGCGTGGCTGCCGTGCATCTTCCAGTTACCCACCACCAGCTTGTGACGTGTCGTCATGATGATTGCTCTTCGATCAAGTTAGGTCATCTCACCAAGTCAGCACGATCTTGCCGATGTGCTGATTGGACTCCATCAGGGTGTGCGCCTGCGCGGCTTCGGTGGCGGGAAACACGCTGTGCAGCACCGACCGGATGCGCCCCGATCCGATCAGTGGCCACACCCGCTCGCGCAGCGCGGTCGCC
This sequence comes from Pseudomonadota bacterium, assembly GCA_041192465.1. Classification (GTDB taxonomy): domain Bacteria; phylum Pseudomonadota; class Gammaproteobacteria; order Burkholderiales; family Burkholderiaceae_C; genus Sphaerotilus. The sequence goes on from JBEEMX010000398.1 coordinate 3,266, forward strand.
ACGGCCCCCTTGAACGCCACCGGGCGCGGCCGCAGCGTCGAGCCCGTGACCGTCAGGCGTCGACGCAGCACGAGCCCGGCGTCGAACTGCGCCTTCACGCCACCCTGCACCGCGATGATGACCAGTCGACCGTCTTCGGCCAGCGCCATCACTTCACGGGCAACATAGTCACCGGCCACCATGTCGAGGATCACGTCCACGCCACGCCCGCCCGTGAACCGACGCGCCTCTTCGGCGAAGTCGGCCGTGCGGTAATTGATGGCGTGGTCGGCGCCGAGGTCGAGGCACGCCTGGCACTTGGCATCACTGCCCGCCGTGGCGATCACCGTGGCGCCGAACGCTTTGGCCATCTGGATGGCGGTGACACCGATGCCGCTGGTGCCACCCTGGATCAGCAGCGTCTCGCCCGGCTGCAGCGCCGCGCGCATGAACACGTTCGACCACACGGTGAAGCAGGTCTCGGGCAGGCTGGC
>JBEEMX010000399.1:0-3717 GCA_041192465.1 Pseudomonadota bacterium
CGTTGCCGTCATCACGCTCGACAACCCGCCGGTCAACGGCCTCGGCTACGACACCCGCCGCGTTTTCGCCGACCATGTGCAGGCGGCCGACGCCGACCCCGCCGTGACCGCCATCGTCATCACCGGCGCCGGCAAGGCGTTTTCCGGCGGCGCCGACATCAAGGAATTCGGCTCGCCGAAAGCCATCGCCGAGCCGAATTTGCTCAGCCTGATCCGTCTGCTGGAGAACTGCGGCAAACCCGTCATCGCCGCGATCCACAGCGTCTGCATGGGCGGCGGGCTGGAGCTGTCGCTGGGCTGCCATTACCGCGTGGCCGCACCGGGCGCCAGCATCGCGCTGCCGGAAGTGAAGATCGGCCTCGTGCCCGGCGCGGGCGGCACGCAGCGGCTGCCGCGTGCGCTCGGCGTCGAAACCGCGCTGAACATGATCGTCACGGGCGACCCGGTGAAGAGCGAAGTGCTGGCCCAGGTGCCGGGGCAGAAGCTGATCGACCGGATGATCGACGGCGATCTGCTGGCCGGCGCGCTGGCCTTCGCCGAGGAAGTCGCCGCCGTGCGCCCGCTGCCGCTGGTGCGCAACCTGAAGGCGGTCCACCCGGAATCCGACGCCTACTTCCAGTTCGCCCGCAACACCGTCAAGGCGATGGCGAAGAACTTCCCCGCGCCGGCCCGCTGCGTCGATTGTGTCGAGCAGGCGGTCAAGGCCAGATTCGACGCCGGCATGGTCTACGAGCGCGAAGCCTTCGTCGCGCTGATGATGACGCCCGAGTGCAAGGCGCTGCGCCACGCCTTCTTCGCCGAACGCGCCGCCAGCAAGATCGCCGATGTGCCCGACAGCACGCCGCTGCGCCCGCTGAACAAGATCGCCGTGATCGGTGCCGGCACGATGGGCGGTGGCATCAGCATGAACTTCCTCAACGCCGGCATCCTGGTGGTGATGCTGGAGATGAAGCAGGAGGCGCTGGACCGGGGCGTGGCGACGATCCGCAAGAACTATGAGGCGCAGGTCAAGAAGGGCAAGCTCAAGCAGGACAAGTACGAGCAGCGCATGGCCCTGCTGACCACCACGCTGCACTACGCCGAGATCGGCGACGCGGACATGGTGATCGAGGCGGTGTTCGAGGACATCGAGGTCAAGCGCACTGTCTTCGAGCAGCTCGACGCGGTGATGAAGCCCGGCGCGATCCTGGCGTCCAACACCTCGACGCTGGACGTGAACAAGATCGCCGCGTTCACCAAGCGCCCGCAGGACGTGATCGGCACGCACTTCTTCAGCCCCGCCAACGTGATGAAGCTGCTCGAAGTCGTGCGCGGCGCGGAGACGGCCAAGGACGTGCTGGCGACCGTGATGGCGCTGGGCAAGAAGATCAGGAAGACCTGCGTGGTCTCGGGCGTGTGCGACGGCTTCATCGGCAACCGGATGATCGAGCAGTATTCGCGGCAGGCCGGTTTCCTGCTGGAAGAGGGCTGCACGCCGGCGCAGGTCGATCGGGCGGCCGAGAAATTCGGTTTCGCGATGGGGCCGTTCCGCATGGGCGATCTGGCGGGCAACGACGTGGGCTGGTACATCCGCAAGCGGCGCTACACCGAGAAGCCGAACCTGCGTTACAGCAAGACGGCGGACCTGCTGTGCGAACTCGGGCGCTTCGGGCAGAAGACGGGGGCGGGCTGGTACGACTACAAGCCGGGCAAGCGCGACGCGATCCCGAGTGCGCTGGTCGAGCAGATGGTCGCCGACCACCGCGCCACGCTGGGCCTCACCGCTCGGAAGATCAGCGATGACGAGATCGTGCATCGGCTGGTGTACGCGCTGGTCAACGAGGCGGCGCGGCTGCTGGAGGAGGGGATTGCCAGCAAGGCCAGCGACGTGGACATGGTCTACCTGACCGGCTACGGCTTCCCGCTGCACCGGGGCGGGCCGATGTGCTACGCCGACACGCAGGGGCTGTTCAACGTGGTCGAGGAGATGAAACGCTTCGGCCGGAATCCGCACGATGACGGGGAGTTCTGGCAGCCGGCGCCGTTGCTGGCGCGGCTGGTGTCGGAGGGGAAGAGTTTTAGCTGAGGGCGGTTGGTTGGCAGGGCGATCGCATCTAAATTTTCTGTCGTGAGGCACTGAGCGCGGCCACAGAGCGAGCGTGCAAACTGAGGTTCCGAAGACAGGAAGCTGAGTGAGCGACGATGAGCGAGAAGGTGCGACTGAGCCTGCTGGAGCACTTTGCCGAGGTGCCGGACCCGAGGATGATGCGCACGAGGCGGCATGGGCTGCTGGACATGCTGGCGATGTCGGTGTGCGCGGTGATCGGCGGGGCGGACTGCTGGACGGAGGTGGTGAGCTTCGCGCGGGCGCGCCGTGGGTGGTTCGAGACGTTCCTGACGTTGCCCAACGGGATTCCGTCGCACGACACGTTCGCGCGGGTGTTCCGACTGCTGGACGCGGACGCGCTGGAAGCGGCGTGCGTGCAGTGGTTGCGCGGGGTGGCGGGTGCGGTGGACGGGGTGGTGGCGATCGACGGCAAGAGCGTGCGAGGCTCGGCCGACGGGGACCGGCATCCGCTGCACGTGGTGAGCGCGTGGGCGGCGCAGCGAGGGCTGCTGCTGGGGCAGGTACGCACCGAGGAGAAGTCCAACGAGATCACGGCGATTCCGGCGCTGCTGAAGTTGCTGAGCGTCAAGGGATGCATCGTGACGATCGACGCGATGGGGTGCCAGAAGGCGATCGCGGGGGAGATCCACAAGGCGGAAGCCGATTACGTGCTGAGTCTGAAGGCCAACCATCCGACGCTGCACAACGATGCGTCGCTGTTGATGCAGGTGTGCGTGGACAACGGGTTTGCGAACCGGGAGCATGCCTATCACCTCAGCGAGGAGGGCAAGTGCGTGCATGGGCGCATGGAGCGGCGCGAGCACTGGGTGATCGAGGTGCCGGAGCACCTGAGGAAGAAGGCGGCGCAGTGGCCGGGACTGCAGACGCTGGCGATGGTGCGCCGGCACCGGCAGGTGGGAGACAAGCGCAGTGTCGAGGACAGCTACTACCTCAGCAGTCTGGCGCTGAGCGCGGGTGCGCAGGTCGTGGCAGACGCGGTGCGCAGCCACTGGGCGGTGGAGAACGCGCTGCACTGGTCGCTGGACGTGGGCTTCCGGGAGGACGCCAGTCAGGTGTGCAAGGACAACGCGCCGGCCAATCTGGCGGTCATCCGGCGCATCGCGCTGACACAGATCAAGCAAGACAAGACCCTCAAGCTAGGCGTGCAGGGCAAGCGTCGCACCGCCGGGTGGGATCTGGACTACCTGGAGACGGTCTTGGGGATGGTCAGAATTTAGATGCGATCGCCCTGTCGGCGGACCTCGACAGCCCGGCGGTGTGAAAATCGCATGTCGACGCCATCCATGAATTTCTTCTCGGATATTGCCCCCTTTCAAGGCTAAAATACCATTGGGCAGGGCGTGTTGGTGCTTTTTTGCAATCAATCTTTGCGACCAACGATATAATTGGTCAAGTTGAGCAACGGCGCGGGTAACGACAAAATCGAAGCGTTCCGTTTTTAAATCTTCGGCACGAATATGACGGGCATCCACATTTTTCAAACCCAAAGCTGCGGCAATTTCTGTAACAACGCGAATTTTTTTCGCCGTTCCATCCACCAAAATAAAAGATACGGATGGGTACATAATTGCCAAAGGAATCCCTGGAAAGCCGCCGCCTGTACCCAAATC
>JBEEMX010000400.1:0-3708 GCA_041192465.1 Pseudomonadota bacterium
CTACGCGATCCGCGACGTGACCGCGACGGTCGAATCCACCGCGCTGATCACCGCCAGCATCCTGTCCAAGAAGCTCGCCGCCGGGCTGCAGGCGCTGGTGATGGACGTGAAGACCGGCGACGGCGCGTTCGCTGCAACGCCGGAACACGCCCGCGAACTCGCGCAGAGCCTCGTGCGCGTGGCCGAGGGCGCGGGGCTGCCGACGCGGGCCATCATCACCGACATGAACCAGGTGCTCGGCCACACGGCGGGCAATGCGCTGGAGGTGCAGGAAGCCCTCGACTACCTGCGCGGCACCCGGCGCGATCCGCGGCTGCACACGCTGACCCGCACGCTCTGCAGCGAGCTGCTGGTGCTGGGCGGACTGGCGGGTGACACGGCCGACGCCGAAGCGCGGGTCGATCGCGCGCTGCGCAGCGGCGAGGCGCTGGAACGGTTCGAGCGCATGGTCCATGCGCAGGGCGGCCCGGCCGATGTCGGCAGCCGCAGCCGCTTGCCCAAGGCGCCGGTGCAGCGGGTCGTGGTGGCGCCGCACGCGGGTTGGGTGCAGTCGATGGCAGTGCGTGAACTGGGCGTTCTGGTGGTGACGCTCGGTGGCGGGCGGCGCACGGCCGGAGACGTGATCGACCCCAGGGTTGGATTGAGCGAGGTGTGCCAGATCGGCGATCGGCGCGAGGCCGGCGAGCCGCTCGCCATCATCCATGCCGCCACGGAGGCCGCTGCCGACGAAGCGGTTGCGCAAGTGCGGCGACTCGTCACGTTGAGCGAGGCGCCGGTCGCAGCAGGCTCGGTTATTCTCGCCGCCGCCTGCCACTGAATCCTTGCGCCCACGCCCATGACCACCCGCGCCGCCATCGCCGCCTCCATCGCCTACGACACCATCATGGTGTTCGAGGGCCAGTTCACCGACCACATCCTCCCGGACCAGATCCACAAGATCAACCTGTCCTTCCTGTCGCCGAAGATGCGCCGCGAGTACGGCGGCTGCGCGGGCAACATCGCCTACAACTACGCGCTGCTGGGCGGCGAGGCGGTGCCGATGGGCATGGTCGGCGACGACTTCGGCCCTTACCGCGAGCACAACATGCGCACCGGCGTGGACCAGAGCTGCATCGTCACCGCCGCGGACGCCTACACCGCGCAGTGCTTCATCGTCACCGACCTGTCGAACAACCAGCTCGCCGGTTTCCACCCCGGCGCGATGGGCCGTTCGGCGGAGATTCCGCTGGCGCAGGCCGGTGCGGTCACCTGCGGCCTCGTCGGCCCGGACGCGCCGGACGCGATGACGCTGCACACCCGCGAGATGGCGGAAGCCGGCATTCCCTTCGTGCTCGATCCAGGGCAGAACATCCTGCTGTTCAGCGGCGAGCAACTGCTGGCGATGATCGACCAGGCGCCGGTACTGGTCTGCAACGACTACGAGGTCGAGCTGATCTGCGACAAGACCGGGTTGACGCTGGCGGCACTGGCCGAGCGCGTCGAGACGCTGATCGTCACCCGGGGCGGCGAAGGCTCGAACGTCTACCAGCAAGGCGAGGTCCACGCCGTCGCCCCGGTGCCGGCGGCGCAGGTGAAAGACCCGACCGGCTGCGGCGACGCCTACCGCGCCGGCCTGCTGCTCGCCCTGGCCGAAGGCAAGCCGCTGCTGCAGGGCGCGCAGCTCGGCAGCGTGCTCGGCTCGATCAAGATCGCCATGCTGGGCTGCCAGAACCACCGCCCGAGCCGCGCCGAGATCCGCGCGCAGTTCGAGCAGCACTACGGCCCCTGGCCCTTCGCCTGACCCGGAAAGCCCCGCCATGCCCGCATCCTCTCCCGTCGCCGCTGCGGCCGTTGCCATCGTCGGCAGCCTGAACATGGACCTGCGGGTGCAGACGCCGCGCCTGCCCGCGCCGGGCGAGACGCTGATCGGCACCGGCTTCAGCACCGACAGCGGCGGCAAGGGCGCCAACCAGGCGGTGGCGGCGGCGCGGATGGGGGCGACGGTGGCGATGCTCGGCCGGGTCGGGCGGGATGCGCATGGCGCCGCGCTGACGCAGGCACTGCGCACGGACGACATCGACACCACCGGCGTCGGCGAGGACACCGAGGCGCCCACCGGCACTGCCGTGATCGTGCTGATGCCCGATGGCGAGAACAGCATCATCGTCGTCCCCGGCGCCAACCACCGCTACACGCCGGTGCACGTCGCGGACAGCGCCGAGGTAATCCGACAAGCCCGCGTCGTCGTCGCGCAGCTCGAATGCCCGCTCGACACCGTGCGGGCCGCGCTGGCACTGGCCCACGGCGCAGGCGTCTGCATCGTGCTGAACGCGGCGCCCGCACAGCCGCTCGACGACGCGCTGCTGACCACTGTGGACTGGCTCGTCGTCAACGAGATCGAGGCCGCGATGCTCACCGGCCTGCCCACCGACACGCCCGCGCAGATCGAAGCCGCCGCGCACGCCCTGCGCCGGCGCGGCCCGTCACAGGTCGTGGTGACGCTCGGCGCGGCTGGCCTGCTGCACATCGGCCCGGACGGTGTGCTCGCCCTGCCCGCGCCGCGGATCACGGCGGTGGACACGACCGGCGCGGGCGACACCTTCGTCGGCGCGCTGGCCGCAGGGCTGGCCGACGGCTTGCCGATCCCCACCGCACTGACCCGCGCCCAGGTCGCCGCCGCGCTGGCCGTGACCCGGCTCGGCACCCAATCCGCCATGCCCACCCGTGCGGAGGTCGAGGCCTTCGCGCCCGCCTCCTGAAGCCCGAGTCGTTCCCATGACCAAGATCCTCTTCGACACCGACCCGGGCATCGACGACGCGATGGCGCTGTACCTGCTCGCCCGCGACCCGCGCGCCGAGCTGGTCGGCATCACCACCGTGTTCGGCAATGCGTCGATCGACACCACGACCCGCAACGCGCTGGCGCTGCGCGAACGTTTCGGGCTGCGCGGGGTGCCGGTGGCGCGGGGCGCGGCGCGGGCGCTGGTCAAGCCTTCCGAGGGCTTTGCGGACTTCGTGCATGGCCAGGACGGGCTGGGCGATGCCGGCACGGCCCCGGCCTCGTCCGGACACGACACGCTCGACGGCCGCGCCGCCGCGCTGTTCATCATCGAGATGGCGCGCCGCCACTCGGGCGAGCTGGTGCTGGTGCCGGTCGGCCCGCTGACCAACATCGCCCACGCGCTGCAGCTCGACCCGGAACTGCCCCGCCATGTGCGCGGCGTGGTGCTGATGGGCGGCGCGTTCGGCACGCTGGGCCACGGCGGCAACATGTCCCCCGTCGCCGAAGCGAACATCCACGGCGACCCGCACGCCGCGGACCTCGTCGCCACAGCGGACTGGCCCGTCACCTTCGTCGGCCTGGACGTGACGCACCAGATCCGCATGAGCACCGCCTACCTCGACGAGATCGGCCGCGAGGGCGGCGAGCATGGCCGCTACCTGCGCGACATCACGCGCTTCTACGAACGTTTCTACGAACCCCGCACCGGCGGCGGCATCTACAGCCACGACGCCAGCGCGGTGGCCTGCGCGCTCGACCCCAGCCTGTTCACGCTGCGCCACGGCCCGGTGCGCGTCGTCACCGACGGCATCGCCTGCGGCCAGACCGTCCAGCGCCTGCCCGGCCGGCCCGATCCGTCGCCGCACTGGGACGGCCTGCGCGACCAGGCGGTGTGCGTGGACGTGGACAGCGAGCGGGTGTTGCGGGAGTACCGGGCGCTGTTCTGA
>JBEEMX010000401.1:0-4609 GCA_041192465.1 Pseudomonadota bacterium
GCGTAGCTCAGGATCCGCAGCAGAAGGGGCATGTTGGACAGCGGGAAGATGAAGCCCGAGAGGATCAGCGACGGGAGCATGGTCGCGATGAAGGAGACCTGCATCGCCACCTGCTGGCTCTTGAGCACGGCCGAGAACAGCGACCAGTCCTGGACCACGATCGCCGCATGGGGCGCGGCGCCGTGGCCGACGCGGCAGTGCGCGCCGTCCGGCCACTGCAGGTCGAGCGTGCCGCAGGGGAGTTTCTGCAGCAGGCGGTAGACGGCGCGGGCGGCGGCCGGGGCGCCAGCGGGCAGCATCAGCGCGGGGGGCGTGTGGCCCATCGGCAAGCCGGCACAGACAGCGGAGTCGGATCGGGCGGGAGCGTTCATGGTGCGTCGGATCGGGTCGGTTGCGGGTCAGCGACTGACCAGCGCCGCGGGCGGCACCGGCTTGCGGAAGAAGGGCACGCGCTGCGACCAGAGCTGCAGCGCCTGCCAGTGGATGCGCGCCATCACGCCCAGCGTCAGCAGCGGGCTGCCGAGCCAGGCTTGGTGCAGCGCGCCGCGGGTCAGCGGGGCGAGCCGGCCGCTGACGCTGGTCTGCAGCAGCGGCCGGCCGGTGGCGTCGTCGTGGTCGATGCGGGCCACGGTGCGCTCGGCGGTGCGGAAGAAGCGGAAGCGGTAGCCGCCCTCGGTGGCGCAGAAGGGCGAGACGTGGAAGACCTTGGCCGCGCGCAGCTCGCCGCCCCAGCCGATAGGCGCACCGGCCGTGCCCGTCAGCAGGTAGCAATGCCGCTCGCCGAAGGTGTTGTTGACCTCGGCGACGATGGCGCGCAGCGACCCGTCCGCCCGGTGCGCGTACCAGAAGCTCACCGGCTTGAAGGTGTAGCCGAGCACGCGCGGGTAGGTGTGGAGCCAGACCTCGCCGTCGGCGTCGGTGATGCCCTCGTCGGCCAGCAGGCGCTCGAACCACGCGAGTGCGTCCGGGCCGCCGTCACCGTGGTCGCGGTCGTGGAAGCTGACGAGGCCGGCACGGTTGCGCGGCAGCACTGGATCGGGCCGCGTGCGCAACGAGCGCAGCGGCAGCAGCAGGAACGCGCACCGGGCCAGCGTCGGTGTTCATGCGGGCACCAGCGGTCGGGCATGTGCCCACTGGTGCTGCAGGCTGCGCACGACATTCAGCCCGGATTTCAGGCCGTCCTCGTGGAAACCGTAGCCCGTCCACGCGCCGCAGAACCAGGTGCTGCGTCGGCCTTGGATCAACGGCAGGCGACTCTGTGCGTCGATGGCGGCGCGGTCGAAAACGGGGTGGCTGTAGTCGAATTCGGCCAGCACCTGGTCGTCGCGCACCGGCCGCACCGGGTTGAGCGACACCACCACCGGCTGCGCGAACGGCATCGGCTGCAGGCGGTTGAGCAGGTAGTGCAGGCAGACCCCGGCGTCCTCGGTGGCCGGGTCGCCCGCATGTTCGTAGTTCCACGCCGCCCACGCCTTCTGGCGGCGCGGCAGTTGCGCCACGTCGGTGTGCAGCACGGCGCGGTTCGGGTGGTAGCGGATCGCGCCGAGCAGGCGCATCTCGTCGGGCGTCGCGTCCGCACCGAGCAGGCGCAGGGACTGGTCGGAATGGCAGGCCAGCACGACCTCGTCGAACAGCGCATCGCCATCGGCCGCCGACACCATCGCGCCGCCGGAGACCAGCCGCCGCACCGCCCGCACCGGCGTGTTCAGCCGCACATCGCGCAGCCGCGGCCGCATCGCCTCCACGTAGTGCCGTGCTCCGCCCGTCACCGTGTACCACTGCGGCCGGTCGCTCACCTGCAGCAGGCCGTGGTTGTGGCAGAAGCGGACCATCGTGGCGACCGGGAACTGCAGCATCTGCGCCGTCGGGCAGGACCAGATGCAGCCGATCATCGGCAGAAAGTACCAGCGGCGGAAGGTGTCCGAGTAGCCCTCGGTGTCGAGGAAATCGCCGATGGACTGGGCGAGCTGGACCTCGCTGCCGGTGCGGGCGAGTTCGGTGGTGCGCCGGTTGAAGCGCATCAGCTCGCGCAGCATGCCGAGGAAGCGCGGGCTGAACAGGTTGCGGCGCTGCGCGAAGACGGTGTCGAGGTTGCAGCCGCTCCACTCCAGTGCGCCTTGCTCGGCCTGCACCGAGAAGGACATGTCGGACGCCGCCGTCTCCACGCCGAGTTCGGCGAAGAGCTTGAGCAGTTCGGGATACGTGCGGTGGTTGAACACCAGGAAGCCAGTGTCCACGCCCTGCGTGTGCAGCCGTCCATCAGCGCCCGGCAGCGTCACATCAACGGTGTGGGTGTGGCCGCCGAGGTAGTCGCCCGCCTCGTAGAGCGTGACGTGGCAGTGCTGGTCGGGCGCACTCAGGTGCCACGCGGTGGACAGGCCCGCGATGCCAGAGCCGATGACGGCAACATGGCGTGTGAACATGGTTTGTCTTGATCAATTTTTGGATGTAGGCTTATATTAGGCCGACAAACTCGATTTCACAATAATTTGTCCAAGACATATCAAAATTTCAAGGTTGACACGGGCGGAGCCTGTGGAGGCGGCCGTTTCGGTGTAGAGCACACTCGGAGCCCCTGATGACCGCCCGTGGACCCGCTGCACTGCCCATGCTGACCATCGCCGCCGTCGAACGCGACACCCGCATCGGCAAGGACACCTTGCGCGTGTGGGAGCGCCGCTATGGCTTTCCCGCGCCCCTGCGCGACAGCAACGGCGAGCGCCTCTACCCGCTCGACCAGGTCGAGCGGCTGCGCCATGTCAAGCGCCTGCTCGACGCTGGCTGGCGCCCCGGGCGCGTGGTCGGCCTGCCTCTGGCAGACCTGCAGACCATCGGCAACCTTGCCCGCGCCAGCAGTCCCGCCTCACTCCCATGCGGCGACGCCATGCTGGAGGCCGAACCGCAGGCGCTCTACACGCTGCTGCGCGCCCACGATGTCGTCGGGTTGCGCCGCGCGCTGATGCAGTCGCTGCTGCGGCGCGGGCTGGGGCATTTTGTCGGCGAGGTGGTCTCGCCGCTGCTGGTCGAGATCGGGCAGGCATGGTCACGCGGGCAGCTCGCCATCTTCGAGGAGCACCTGTGCAGCGAGGCGATCGAGACCGTGCTGCGCTCGGCGATCGCCTCCGCACCCGAGGCGGCGGCCGACGGCGCACCCCGCGTGCTGCTGACCACCTTCCCGGACGAGCAGCACGGGCTGGCGCTGCTCATGGCCGAGGCGTTGCTCACCGTCGAGGGCTGCGCCTGCATGAACCTCGGCAGGCAGACCCCTGTACCGGAGATGGTGCTGGCGGCGCGCGCGCACCGGGCGCAGGTCGTCGCGCTGAGTTTTTCCTCGCTCAGCCCGACCGGCCCCTCGCTCGACCACCTGGCCGACCTGCGGGCGCAATTGCCCGCGTCGGTCGAGATCTGGGCCGGCACGCCGCAGCCGGCGATGCTGCGCCGTGGGGTGGCCGGTGTGACACTGCTCGACAACCTGGGGCAGGTACATACCGAAGTCAGCCGCTGGCGGGCGGCAAGATCTCCGGTGGCCTGAGCGTCAACCTGCCTTGGTCAACCTGGCCGCACCCGCTCACAGCAAGCGGGCCTGACGCAACCCGTTCGCCATCGGCAGCAGCCGAACAAGGGAGCGGTACAGATCACGTTCCTAAACGGGGTCGCACGAAGCGCCACCACCACTGGGTCCGCAGATTCCCCATGGGCCAGGTTTTTTGACGGGGACGAGCGCCTCCAAAAAGCTGACGGCCACGGTCTGGCCCGCTCAGTGCAGCCGTTTCGCCCAGCTTCATGTCCCGGCAGACCTCGCCAATGCTCAGACCTTGCGCCCTGATCATCTCTATGACCTGCAGCTTGAAGCTCGCGTTAAAGATTCTTCGTACCGTCCATCGACGCTTGACACGGCATTAGTCCGAGTCTGTAGGGCAGGCATCGTGTGATCTTGAATTGCCAATAAAGTCACGAAAATAGCGGACTGTGCGTCACCACCTGTCGCACCCCCTGTTCACACTGCGGCACTGATAAATCCAGCACTACCGCACGACCCCGGCGACCCGCACAGGACACAGCCCGAGCGGTAGGTACTCGCTCGCTGCACCGTGAACCCGTGGCCATGACCCTGCTCCAGACCCTTGACGCCCAACTCGCCACCCGCATTCCCACCCTGACCTGGGACGCACCGGATTTCACCGCGCTGCCTCTCGCGCACCAGCCCGATCGGGAACTGGACTACCGGCTGTTTCGCCTCCACGAAATCAGCGAAGACAAACCCACCGCCTACCGGCAGGCGATTGCGAATGTCTTCTCCAGCCTGAATGCGAGTGGCTGCGCCTGCGTTTACCTCCTGTCCGGCAAGCCGGAAGGTGCACAGCTTGTCTATTCCCCGCGTCTCTTTGCTGTCGGTAACGGTGCACCATTCGCCTTTATGGTAGAGAGAAGGCTCTGATACAAGTACCAGTTGACACGGAGGGTGTGCTGATCAACACAACCGCCAGCACCTCCTTGTTTTAGAATCGGGAGAGGCTTTGTACGGTCCAGTACCCAAGGCATGCATATAGCCAATGTATCTCTTATCATTGATAGCCAGCAATTGGTTGCTCGTGACGATATGTGGACA
>JBEEMX010000402.1:0-7427 GCA_041192465.1 Pseudomonadota bacterium
CCAGCATCCCGTTGCGCAGGCCCTTGCGCACGAGCTGGTGTGCGGTGCGGAACTCGCCCGCGCCGACCAGGTGGCCGACCATGATTTCGCAGGCCCAGCCGATCGACAGGCTCACCAGCACGACGTACTTCAGCGTCTGCAGCGTGTACGCCTGGGTCGCCAGTGCCGGCACGCCCAGCCGCGCCGCCGAGGACAGCGACATCATGAACGCGATCCGGTAGACCAGCTCCAGCGACGCCGCCGGCAGCCCGATGCGCAACACCGGCATCAGCGACCGCACGGGGCAGACCCACCAGTCGCGCCGGTGCGGCACCAGCCGCAAGCGCAGCCGCCAGAACCGCAGGTGCATGAACAGCCCGACCACGCGGCTCACGATCAGCCCGACCGCGTAGCCGTACAGCCCCAGCCCGTCCCAGCTCCCGACGCCGCGCATCAGCACGAAGGCCAGCAGCAGGTGGACGCTGTGCATCACCAGCATGACCTGCAGCGTGTCGCGGGCGTGCAGGTGGGCGCGCAGGATGGCGGCCATCGTCAAGTTGTATGCCTCCAGCACCAGCGCCAGGGCCAGCACCTGCATGTAGGGCGCCGCCAGCACGCTCACCCCGAGCGGCGCGTTCAGGACATCCAGCGTCCACCCGTTGGCCAGCAGCATCCAGCCCGCCACGAACAGCCCCGCCCAGGTGCTCGCGCCCAGCCCGACCAGCGCCGTGCGCCGCGCCGCTTCGGGCCGCTGTCCACCCACCGCCTGCGTCACCCCCGCGCCGACGCCGATCGCCAGCACGCGGAAAACGACGAACAGCGTTTCCATCACCTGGTTGGTCATGCCGAAGGCGCCCGCAGCCACGTCCGAGGTCTGCGAAGCCAGCCACAGCCCTGCCATCGCCACGGTCATGCCGACGAGGAATTCACCGAGGATGGGGCCGGCGATGGCGTTGAGGTGTGGGCGGGTGGGGGTGGTCATGGGGCGGATTCTGGCGGTGATTCGCGCTGTAACCCAGTGCCTTGCGGGGAGGGTGAGCAGATCCTGTCGTGTTCACAGTGCCTGCAAAAAAGTACAAACCTGTACTTTCCTGACAGGAATCATGGAAAACACCAAGTACCCAATGCAATGAAGTACATGAACCCGCAGTGCCAGTATCGAGAACTCCAGCACACCGCGCCTATCGTTGTACCTGTCGATTGGCTCAGTCTGTTCGATCGGTTCCTTGTTCCACCCCCAAGAGGAGACACCCCATGAAGCTGACGCTCAAAGCATCCCTGGCCCTGGCATTCAACAACGGTCACATGATCGAAATGCAGAAGCTGACCAAGCATTTCGAGACCGCCAACCCGGACATCAAGGTCAAGTGGGTCACGCTGGAAGAAGGCGTGCTGCGCCAGCGCGTGACGACGGACATCGCCACCAAGGGCGGCCAGTTCGACGTGATGACCATCGGCATGTACGAAACCCCGATCTGGGGCAAGAAGGGCTGGCTGCAGGAACTCAAGACCGACGCCGCCTATGACGCCGACGACATCCTGCCGGCCATGCGCAACGGCCTGTCGGTCGGCGGCAAGATGTACGCCGCCCCGTTCTACGGCGAAAGCTCGATGCTGATGTACCGCAAGGACCTGGCCGACAAGGCTGGCATCACTGTCGCGGCCAACCCGACCTGGGCCGACATCAAGACGCTCGCCTCCAAGATCCATGACCCGAAGAACGGCGTGTACGGCATCTGCCTGCGCGGCAAGCCGGGCTGGGGCGACAACATGGCCTTCCTGACCACGCTGGTGAACACCTTCGGCGGCCAGTGGTTCGACATGAAGTGGAAGCCGCAGCTCGAATCCAAGCCGTGGAAAGACGCGATCACGTTCTACGTCGATCTGCTGAAGAACTACGGCCCCCCGGGATCGTCGGCCAACAGCTTCAACGAAATCCTGGCGCTGTACAACGAAGGCAAGTGCGGCATGTGGATCGACGCGACGATCGCCGCTTCGTTCATCACCGACCCGAAGCAGTCCAAGGTCGCTGACAAGGTGGCGTTTGCACAAGCCCCGACGATGGTGACCCCGAAGGGCGCCAACTGGCTGTGGGCGTGGGCACTGGCGGTTCCGTCGGGCACCAAGAAGCAGGACGCAGCGCAGAAGTTCGTGAGCTGGGCGACCTCGAAGGAGTACATCGAGCTGGTGGCCAAGACCAACGGCTGGGCGCACGTCCCGACCGGCACCCGCAAGAGCACCTACGCCAACGCCGAGTTCCAGAAGGCCGCCGTCTTCGCCAATGCCGAGAAGGCCGCCATCGACAGCGCCAACCCGAACGACTCGACGCTGCCGAAGTCGCCGTACGTGGGCGTGCAGTTCGCTGCGATCCCCGAGTTCCAGGCGATCGGCATTGCCGTCGGTCAGCAGATGAGCGCTGCCCTGGCCGGCAAGACCTCGATCGACGCTGCGCTGAAGGCCAGCCAGACCGCGGCCGAGCGCGAGATGAAGAAGGCCGGTTACTACAAGTAATTCGACTCCCTGTGGTGAGGTGGGGCGAAGCCGATCGGGCGGGAAGGGGTCACCCCGACCCGCCCGATGGGCCCAGCCCTTCATGGTGACCCCCCAATGAACCGATTCCTGCCCCGCGCCCTGATGGCGCCCGCGGTGGTCACGCTCTTCCTGTGGATGATCGTGCCGCTGGTGATGACGATCTATTTCAGCGTCATCCGCTACAACCTGATGCAGCCCGAGAACGTCGGCTTCATCGGACTCGAAAACTTCGACTACTTCATCACCGACCCGTCGTTCGCGACCTCGGTGGTCAACACGCTGCTCCTGCTGGGCAGCGTCATCCTCATCACCGTGGGGATGGGCATTGGCATCGCGCTGCTGATCGACGATCCCTTCCCCGGCCGCGGCCTGGTGCGCATCCTGCTGATCAGCCCCTTCTTCGTCATGCCGACGGTGAACGCGCTGCTGTGGAAGCACATGATGATGAACCCGATCTACGGCGTGCTCGCCCAGGTCTGGATCTTCTTCGGCGCGCAGCCCGTGGACTGGCTGACCGACTTCCCGCTGCTGAGCGTGATCATCATGGTGGCGTGGCAGTGGCTGCCGTTCGCCACGCTGATCTTCATCACGGCGCTGCAGAGCATGGACCGCGACCAGCTCGAAGCCTCGCGCATGGACGGTGCCACCTACCTGCAGCAACTGCGTTATCTGTACCTGCCGCACCTCGGCCGCTCTGTCGCGGTGGTGGTGATGATCGAGATGATCTTCCTGCTGAGCGTGTTCGCCGAGATCTACACGACCACCGGCGGCGGACCGGGCGACGCCAGCACCAACCTGGCCTTCCTGATCTTCAAGCAGGCACTGCTGAATTTCGATGCTGGCGTGGCCTCGGCCGGGGCGCTGTTCGCGGTGGTGCTGGCCAACATCGCGGCGGTGTTCCTGATCCGCATGGTCGGCAAGAACCTGGACAAGTAAGCACCATGGCACGACCCTCCACTTTCACGCCTGCCCTGGCGGTGCGTACCGTCGTCGCCTGGCTGGTGACGCTGATCCTGTTCTTCCCGCTCGGCTGGCTGGTGCTGACGGCGTTCAAGACCGAGCTGCAGGCGATCTCCGTGCCGCCGCTGCTGTGGTTCACGCCGACGCTGGAGAACTTCCACGAGGTGCAGGAACGCAGCGACTACCTGCTCTACGCCCAGAACTCGCTGGTCACCAGCGTGGTCTCGACCCTGCTCGGACTGGCACTGGCGGCCCCGGCGGCGTATTCGATGGCCTTCTTCAAGGGGCCGCACACCAAGGACGTGCTGATGTGGATGCTGTCCACGAAGATGATGCCGGCGGTGGGCGCGCTGATGCCGATCTACGTGCTGGCGCAGTGGTCGGGGCTGCTCGACACGCAACTTGGCCTGATCATCATCTTCACGCTGAGCAACCTGCCGATCATGGTGTGGATGCTGTACTCGGGCTACAAGGACATTCCGCCCGAGATCCTCGAAGCCGCCCGCATGGACGGCGCGACGCTGTGGCAGGAGTTCCGCCAGGTGCTGCTGCCGCTGTCGCTGGGCGGGCTGGCCTCGACCGGGCTGCTGTGCCTGGTGCTGAGCTGGAACGAGGCGTTCTGGAGCCTCACGCTCAGCGCGGCCAAGGCCGGCACGCTCGCCGCGCTGATCGCCAGCTACTCCAGTCCGGAAGGGCTGTTCTGGGCCAAGCTGTCCGCCGCCTCGCTGATGGCGATCGCGCCCATCGTCGTGTTCGGCTGGTTCAGTCAGAAGCAACTGGTGCAAGGTCTGACCTTCGGCGCCGTCAAGTAAGAGACATCCATGGCCTACCTCCAACTCCAAGGCATCGAGAAATTCTTCGGTGAACACCGCGCCATCAAGGGCATCGACCTGACGATCCAGCAAGGCGAGTTCGTCGTCTTCGTCGGCCCGTCGGGCTGCGGCAAATCGACGCTGCTGCGCCTGATCGCCGGCCTCGAACACATCGACGGCGGCAAGCTGCTGCTCGATGGCAAGGACATCACGCACCTGCCGTCCAGCCAGCGCGACCTCGCCATGGTGTTCCAGAGCTACGCGCTCTACCCGCACATGAGCGTGTACGAGAACATGAGCTTCGCGCTGAAGCTTGCGGGCGTCGATCCCAAGGTGATCCGCGAGAAGGTGGACCGCGCCGCCAAGATCCTGAACCTGACCGACTACCTGGACCGCACGCCCAAGGCGCTGTCGGGTGGACAGCGGCAGCGCGTGGCGATCGGCCGCGCCATCGTGCGGGCGCCAAAGGTGTTCCTGTTCGACGAACCGCTGTCCAACCTCGACGCGGCGCTGCGCGGTCAGACACGGGTGCTGCGCGATGGCCTGATCGAGCAGGTCGGCACGCCGCTGGAGCTGTACGACAAGCCGGCGAACCAGTTCGTCGCGCAGTTCATCGGCTCGCCGCAGATGAACGTGGTCGAAGACAAGCATGTGCCGGGTGTGCTGGGCGTGCCGGCCGGTGGGTTCCTCGGGCTGCGGCCGGAGGATGTGACGCTGCAGCCGGCGGCGCAGGCGGCGGCCGGTGGCCTGCCGGGCACGGTCGAGCTGGTCGAGTCGCTCGGCGCCGAGACGCTGATCTACGTGGCGACCGACAGCGGCGCGCAACTGGTCGCACGGCAGGCCACGCGCTCGGCGCTGCGCAACGGCGACCGCGTCGGCATCTTCATCGAATCCGCCAACGCGCACCGCTTCGACGCGCAGGGCCGTGCCGCCCGCGCGGTCTGAACCGGGGAACAGAATGAGCCAACCATTCCAGGGCAAAGTCGCCGCCGTCACGGGATCGGCGTCGGGCATCGGCCGGGCGAGTGCCGAGGCGCTGCTGGCCGGCGGTGCGCGGGTCGTGCTGATCGACCGTGACGCGGCCGGGCTGGCGGCGATGCAGGCGCGGCACGGCGACGCGGCCATCCCGCTGCAGCTCGACCTGCTGGACCCGGTGCAGTGCAAGTCGCTGGTGCCGCGTGTCCTCGAACTCGCTGGCCGGCTCGACATCCTGCACGCCAATGCGGGCCTGTACGTCGGCGGCGATCTGGTGGACGCGGACACCGACGCGATCGACCGGATGCTGAACCTGAACATCAACGTCGTGATGAAGAATGTCCGCGACGTGCTGCCGCACATGATCGAACGCGGCTCGGGCGACATCCTCGTCACCAGCTCGCTGGCCGCCCACTACCCGACGCCGTGGGAGCCCGTCTACGCCTCGTCGAAGTGGGCGATCGACTGCTTCGTCCAGACGACGCGCCGGCAGGTCTTCAAGCACGGCCTTCGCGTCGGTGCGATCTCGCCGGGGCCGGTGATGACGGGCCTGCTCGCCGACTGGCCGGCCGACAAGCTCGCCGAGGCGCGGGCGTCCGGCAGCCTGCTGGATCCGGCCGAGGTCGGCGAGGTCATCACCTTCATGCTGACCCGGCCGCGGGGCATGACGATCCGCGATGTCGTGATGATGCCGAGCAACTTCGATCTCTGACCTTCCGTACACCCTTCACCGACACGACGCACCACCATGAACGTTATCCTGCACCTCGGCCTGGGTTCGTTCCACCGCGCCCACCTGGCCGTCTACCTGCACGCGCTGATCCAGACCGGCGACACCGCGTGGCAGCTCGCTGGCGGCAACACCCGCCCCGACATGGCCGAGACCATTGCCGCGCTGGTAGCGCAGGGCGGCGCCTACACGCTGGAGACAATCTCCCCGGCCGGCGAACACCGCTACGAGCGTGTCACGTCGATCCGCCGCGTCATCCCGTACACGCCCGACCTCGCCGGACTCGTCGCGCAAGGGGCGAGTGCCGAGACGAAGATCATCTCCTTCACCGTCACCGAGGCCGGCTACTACCTCGATGCGCAGAACCGCCTTGACCTCGACACCTTCGCTGACTTGCGCGCTGACCTGGATTCGGCGCGTGCCGGCCATCCCGGCTCGACGATCTATGGCGCGCTGACGGCGCTCCTGCGTGCGCGCATGGCCAGCGGCGCGGGGCCGGTGACGCTGCTCAACTGCGACAACCTGCGCCACAACGGCGACCGCTCGCGGGGTGGGCTGCTGCAGTTCATCGAACTCGTCGGCGATACCGCGCTGCTCGACTGGGTGCAGGCCAGCACCACCAGCCCGAACGCGATGGTGGACCGCATCACGCCGCGCCCGACGCCCGATGTGCGCGAGCGCGTGCTGGCCGCGACCGGCGTGGACGACCCCGCCGCGCTGATGGGCGAGAGCTTCATCCAGTGGGTCATCGAGGACCGCTTCATCGCCGGCCGCCCCGCGTGGGAAGCCGTCGGCGTCGAGATGGTGCAGTCGGTGGACGCCTACGAGGAGGCCAAGATCCGCCTGCTCAACGCGACGCACTCGTGCATCGCCTGGGCCGGCACGCTGGTCGGCTACCTCTACATCCACGAGGGCACGCACGATCCGGTGATCCGGAAGTTCGCGTTCGACTACGTGACCGACGACACCATCCCCGTGCTCGACACGCCCGAGCACCCCTGCCCGATCCACCTGCCGACCTACCGCGACGTGGTGCTCGACCGCTTCGGCAACCCCGCCATCCGCGATACCAACCAGCGCGTGGCGATGGACGGGTTCAGCAAGATCCCCGGCTTCATCGCGCCGACGATCCGCGAGCGGCTGGCGCGCGGCGAGACGATCGACAGCGTGGCGATGCTGCCGGCGCTGTTCCTGGCCTACCTGCAACGCTGGCACGCCGGGCAGATTCCCTACACCTACCAGGACCAGGCGATGGACCCGGCGGTGGCGCACGCGGTCTGCGAATCGGCGGATCCGGTGGCGGCCTTCTGCGCCGACCGGCCGCTGTGGGGCGATCTGGCCGAGGACGCGCGGTTGGTTGCTGCGGTGCGCGGGGCGGGCGAGCGGGTCGCGCGCTTCGTGGCCGAACACGCCGGACCCGCTGCCGGATAAGCTTGCGG
>JBEEMX010000403.1:0-3701 GCA_041192465.1 Pseudomonadota bacterium
CTCCGCGGCGGGCTTCTTCAGGATGCGGTCGATGATCGGATCGGCCTTGCCCCCCGACGGCACGTACTCGCCCTTGGCCGCGTCCAGCCGCAGGATGTCGCGGCCGACCTTCTTGTAGAAACCCGCGCCGACCTTCTGCCCCAGCGCGCCCTTGGCGATCAGCGCCGAGAGCACGGGTGGCGTCGCGTAGCTGCCGTAGAACGGGTCGCTGCCGTCGCCGAGGTTGTCCTGCAGCGTCTTGATGACATGCGCCATCGTGTCCAGACCCACCACGTCCGCCGTGCGGAAGGTGCCGGAGCTGGCGCGACCGAACTTCTTGCCCGTCAGGTCATCGACCAGATCGACGCTCAGGTCGAATTTCTCCGCCTCGTGCATCGTCGCCAGCATCCCGGCGATGCCGACGCGGTTGGCGATGAAGTTCGGCGTGTCCTTGGCGCGGACGACGCCCTTGCCGACGGTCGAGGTGACGAAGGTTTCGAGCTGGTCGAGGTAACGCGCCTCGGTGGTCGGCGTGGCGATCAGCTCGACGAGGTACATGTACCGCGGCGGGTTGAAGAAGTGGATGCCGCAGAAACGCGGTTTCAACGCCTCGGGCAAGCCCTCCGACAGCGTCGTGATCGACAGGCCGGAGGTGTTCGAGGCCAGGATCGCGTGCGGCGCGATGAAGGGCGCGATCTTGGCGTAGAGGTCGTGCTTCCAGTCCATGCGCTCGGCGATGGCCTCGATCACGAGGTCGCAGTCCTGCAGCAGGTCCAGGTGCTCCTCGTAGTTCGCGGCGCGGATGCGGCTGGCGTCCTCGCTCACGCCGAGCGGCGCTGGCTTGAGCTTCTTGAGGTTGTCGATGGCTTTTTGAGCGATCGCGCTCTTCGGGCCTTCCTTGGCGGGCAGGTCGAACAGGATGACCGGCACCTTGACGTTGACGAGGTGCGCGGCGATCTGTGCGCCCATCACGCCGGCGCCGAGCACGGCGACCTGGCGGACATTGAAACGGCTCATGGGGACTTCCTTCGGGGGTTCGGGGTCTTGCTTGTTATTCGACACGGATCCAGGTCTGCGTGCGGCCGAGCATCGGCACACCGATGTAGCCGCGCAGCTCCATCTGCTTGCCGCCATCGACCGGCTTCATGCGGACCTTGTAGGTCTTGCCGTTGTTGGGGTCGAGGATCTCGCCGCCGTCCCACAGCGTCTTGTCATCGAGGCTGGCCCGCACGCCCTTGATGATGGTCATGCCGAGAATAGGCTGGTCCTTGCGCTCGTCGCTGCACTTCTCGCAGCGGGCGTCCTGCTTGGCGGCATCGAACACCTTCTCGACTTTGGCGGAGAAGGTGCCGGCGTTGTCGGTGATGCGCACCAGCGACTTCTCGGTCTTGCCGTCGTCATCGATGGTCTTCCACAGGCCGGCGGGCGTGGACTGGGCGGCAGCGGCGAGCGACGCGCCAGCCAGGGCGAGGGCGATCAGGGTGGATTTCATGGCGGGTTCCTTTCCTGCAGGGTCAGAACATCGACTCGTCCATCGCCATCAGCGGCGCGAGGCCGGCGCGGGCGGTGCGGATCAGCGACGCCGTTTCCGGCAGCAGCTTGGCGAAGTAGAAGCGGGCGGTGTGCAGCTTGGCGACGTAGAACGGGTCGGGGTTGGTACCTTGCTCCTTCAGCCGGTCCAGCGCAATCATGGCCATGCGCGCCCAGAGGTAGGCGAACACCAGGTGCCCGACCACGCGCAGGTAATCCACGGCCGCCGCGCCCACTTCGTCCGGGTTGCCAAACGCCTTCATGCCCAGCTCGGTCGTCAGCTTGGTCACCTTGTCGCCGAGGTCGGCCAGCGGGTTGACGAACTCCTGCATGTCGTCGCGCAGCCCGGCGTCCTCGACGAACTCGGCCACCTTCTTGCCGAACGCCTTGAGCTTCTTGCCGTTGTCGGCGAGCACCTTGCGGCCGAGCAGGTCCAGCGACTGGATCGTGTTCGTGCCCTCGTAGATCATGTTGATGCGGGCATCTCGCACGTACTGTTCCATGCCCCATTCCTTGATGTAGCCGTGGCCGCCGAAGACCTGCATGCAGTGCGAGGTGGCGATCCAGCCGTTGTCGGTCAGGAAGGCCTTGATGATCGGCGTCAGCAGCGCGACTTCGTCGGCGGACGCCTTGCGCACGTCCTCGTCCGGGTGGCTCAGTTCCTGGTCGAGCATCAGCGCCGTGTGGACGCACAGCGCCCGGCCGGCTTCCGCGTAGGCGCGGGCGGTCAGCAGCATCTTGCGCACATCGGGATGCACGATGATCGGATCGGCCGCCTTCTCGGGCGCCTTCGGGCCGGACAGGGCGCGCATCTGCAAGCGGTCCTTGGCATAGGCAGCAGCGTTCTGATACGCCACCTCGGTCAACCCGAGCGACTGCATCCCGACGCCCAGGCGGGCCGCGTTCATCATCACGAACATCGCGGCGAGGCCCTTGTTTGGCTGGCCGACCAGCGTGCCCACCGCGTCTTCGAGCACCAGTTGCGCCGTGGCGTTGCTGGTGATGCCCATCTTGTGTTCGAGGCCGGCGCAGAAGATGCCGTTGCGTGCGCCGAGCGAGCCGTCGGCGTTGACGTGGAACTTCGGCACGAGGAACAGCGAGATGCCTTTCGAGCCGCTCGGGGCGTCCGGCAGGCGGGCCAGCACGAGGTGGATGATGTTGTCCACCATGTCGTGCTCGCCGGCGGAGATGAAGATCTTGGCGCCGTTGATCTTGTAGGTGCCGTCGCCCTGCGGCTCGGCCTTGGTGCGCAGCAGGCCGAGGTCGGTGCCGCAATGCGGTTCGGTCAGGCACATCGTGCCGGTCCACTCGCCGCTGCTCAGCTTGGGCAGGTAGGTGGCCTTCTGCTCGGGCGTGCCGTGGGCATGCAGGCTTTCATAGGCGCCGTGCGACAGGCCGGGGTACATCGTCCACGCCTGGTTGGCGCTGTTGAGCATCTCGTAGATGCACTGGTTGACGACGAGCGGCAGGCCCTGGCCGCCATACGCCGGGTCGCAGCTCAGCGCCGCCCATCCACCTTCGACGTACTGCGCATACGCTTCCTTGTAGCCCTTGGGCGTACGCACCTCGTGGGTCACCTTGTCGAGCGTGCAGCCCTCTTCGTCACCGCTGCGGTTGAGCGGGAAGAGCACCTGCGAGGCGAACTTTCCGCCCTCTTCGAGAATGGCGTTGATGGTCTCGACATCCAGGTCCGCGTGGGCGGGCAGGGTCTTGAAGGTGTCGGTGACTTGCACGAGTTCGTGCAGGACGAACTGCATGTCGCGCAGCGGCGGGTTGTACTGGGGCATGGGACGTTCCTCGGGAAAAGGTCAGGAAGATCAGTCGGATCAGTTGATGGCCGCCCGGTAGCGGGCCAGCACATTCAGGAAAGCTTGTTCGGCGCGTGCGAAGGCGCCGGGACTGCGCAGGAAGCGCGCGTCGTGGTGCAGCGCCAGCACGAGGCCGTGCAGCTCGAACAGCATCTGGCAAGCATCGGTGTCTGCGCGCAGGTGGCCCGCTTCACGGGCCAGGGTGATGGCGCGGGCCAGCCCGGTGTGCCAGGTGCGCACCATGTCCACCAGCGCGTCGCGCACCGGGCCGGGCCGGTCGTCGAATTCGACCGCGCCGCTGATGTAGATGCAGCCCGAGTCGATTTCCACGCTGACCCGTGCCAGCCAGCGGCGGAACATCACCTCCAGCCGGGGCAGGCCGCG
>JBEEMX010000404.1:0-3687 GCA_041192465.1 Pseudomonadota bacterium
CTCGAAGACCTCGACCCGGAAGCGGCGCTGCGCAAGCTGGTCGCCTTCACCTGCGACTACCAGCGCGAGAACCCCGAGTTCATCCGCCTCGTGCTCAACGAGAACATGCACCGCGGCGAGTTCCTGGCGCGCTCGGAGTCGATCCAGAAGCTCAACGTCCCGGCCATCCACGGCCTGCGTTCGGTGTACGAGCGTGGCGTGCAGGCGGGGGTGTTCCGCCCGAACCTCGATCCGGTCGATCTGCACATGTCCATCTCGGCCCTCTCGGTCTTCAATGTGGCCAACCGCCATACCTTCGCGCTCATCTTCAAGCACGATTTCGACGACCCGGCCACCATCGCCAACCGGCGCGACAACATCGTCGAGATGATCGTTCGCTTCGTCCGCATCGCTGGTTGACCGCTCGCGGCCAGCACCTCGGGTTGTTCCGGGGTATCCATCAGGGTTAGCCCTGATGAAAGAAAACTAACCAGTTCGTACATTACGGCATCCTTTCTAGTTTTCCAAGGAGGCCGGGATGGCCAGACTGATGAATCTCTTCTGCCGCGGCACCGAAGTGCTGATCGCGCTGCTGCTGGCGATCATGGTGGTGCTGGTGTTCGGCAACGTGGTGTTGCGCTACGCATTCAACTCGGGCATCACCATCAGCGAAGAGATGTCGCGCTGGCTGTTCGTGTGGATGACCTTCCTCGGTGCGGTCGTGGCGCTGCAGGAAAACGGCCACCTGGGCACCGACATGCTGGTCAGCAGTCTGGGCCGCACCGGCAAGCGCATCTGCCTGGTGATCGCGCAACTCGCGATGCTCTTCGTGACCTGGCTGCTGTTCTCTGGCGCCTTGGCGCAAGCGCGCATCAACTACGACGTCGAGGCGCCGGTGTCCGGTGCGTCGATGGCGATCTTCTACGGCGCGGGTGTCGTGTTCGCGGTCGCTTCCGGTCTGATCCTGCTGGGCCAGTTCTGGCGCTCGATCACCGGGAAGATCACCGATGCCGAGCTGGTGCTGGTGCAGGAGTCCGAAGACCTCGCCCAGGTCCATGCGCTGCACATCGACGAATCCGCCCCCCTGCGCAAGTAACCCCGCCCGATCAGGACTTTTCACCATGACCGTACTCATCTTCCTCGGATCGCTCCTGGGCGCCATGGCGCTGGGCATTCCTATCGCCTATTCGCTGCTGGTGTGCGGTGCTGCCCTGATGTGGCACCTTGACCTGTTCGACGCCCAGATCCTGGCGCAGAACGTCATCAACGGTGCAGACTCGTTCCCGCTGCTGGCGGTGCCGTTCTTCATGCTGGCAGGCGAGATCATGAACGTCGGCGGTTTGTCGCGGCGCATCGTCAAACTGGCGCTGACGCTGGTGGGCCATGTGCGCGGCGGCCTCGGTTATGTCGCGATCGTCGCGGCGGTGCTGATGGCGGCGCTGTCCGGTTCGGCGGTTGCCGATACTGCGGCACTCGCTTCGCTGCTGCTGCCCATGATGGTCGCTGCCGGTCACGACAAGGCACGCGCTGGCGGCCTGATCGCCTCGGCGGGCATCATCGCCCCGATCATTCCGCCGTCGATTGGCTTCGTGATCTTCGGCGTCGCCGCCAACGTGTCCATCGGCAAGCTGTTCCTGGCCGGCATCGTGCCCGGAGTCTTGATGGGCGTGTCAATCGCGATCACCTGGTGGATTGTGGCGCGCAAGGAAAACGTCGTGCCTCCGAAGAAGTCCACGACCGCCGAGAAGCTGCAGGCGCTGCGTGACTCGACCTGGGCGCTGGTGCTGCCGTTCATCGTGCTGTTCGGCCTGAAGTTCGGTGTCTTCACGCCGACCGAGGCGGCGGTGGTGGCGGCGGTCTATGCGCTGTTCGTCTCGACCGTGATCTACCGCGAGCTGTCGCTCAAGCAGACCTATGAAGTGTTCGTGGCTGCGGCCAAGACCACGTCCGTCATCATGTTCCTGGTGGCGGCTGCGATGGTCTCGGCCTGGCTGATCACGGTGGCGCAGATTCCGGCGCAGCTCATCGATCTGCTGCAGCCGTTCATGGGCAACCAGACACTGCTGCTGATCGCGATCATGCTGCTGGTGATGGCCGTCGGCACTGCCATGGACATGACGCCGACCATCCTCATCATGACCCCGGTGCTGATGCCGGTGGTCAAGGCGGCTGGCATCGATCCGGTCTATTTCGGTGTGCTGTTCATCATGAACAACGCCATCGGTCTGGTGACCCCGCCCGTGGGCACCGTGCTCAACGTCGTGGCAGGCGTCGGGCGCATGAAGATGGACGAGGTCACCAAGGGGGTCGTTCCTTTCATGATCGCCGAGTTCATCGTGATGTTCCTGCTGGTGCTGTTCCCCTCGATCGTCACCGGTCCGGCACGCTGGCTGGCGAATTGATGGCCGCTCACCGTCAACACAACGTTCTTTTCAACCGTTTCCCCGTTCCTGTTCCTGTTCCCGTTCACCTTTCACCTCTAGGAGACATGTCATGAAACGTCTGATGCTCAAGACCTTGGTTGCCGCCGCCGCCCTCGCCATCGCCGGTGTTGCCGCTGCCCAGGACAGGACCTTCAAGTTCGCCCTGCAGAATCCGAAGGGCCACCCGCTCGAAATCGGTGCCAACAAGTTCGCCGAACTCGTCGCCGCCAAGTCGGGCGGCAAGATCAAGGTCAACATCTTCCCTGGCGGCACGCTGGGCGGCGATGCGGCCAATGTGTCGGCCCTGCAAGGCGGCACGATCGAGTTCGTGATGCTGAACTCGGGCATCCTGGCCTCGCAGGTCAAGGACTTCGAGGTGTTCGACTTCCCCTTCATGTTCGCCAGCGGCAAGGAAGCCGACGCCGTGGTGGATGGCCCGTTTGGTCAGAAGCTGCACGCCAAGCTGGCCGACAAGGGCATCGTCGGTCTGGCCTTCACGGAGCTGGGCTTCCGCAACATCACCAACAGCAAGCGTCCGATCAACACGGTCGAAGACCTCGCTGGCTTGAAGCTGCGCGTGATCCCGAACGCGATCAACGTGGACTGGGTCAAGGCCGTCGGCGCCAACCCGACCCCGATGGCGTTCCCCGAGGTCTATGCCGGTCTGGAACAGAAGGCGATCGACGGTCAGGAAAACCCGTTCAGCGTCATCCTGGCCAACAAGCTGTACGAAGTGCAGAAGTACCTGGCGGTGACCAACCACCAGTACAACCCCCAGTCGATCATCTTCAGCAAGAAGGTCTGGGACACCCTGAGCCCGGCCGAGCAGAAGGTGCTGCAGGACGCTGCCACGGAAACCAGCAAGTTCCAGCGCCAGGTTGCCCGTGATTCGGCCGGCACCGCCCTGGCCGATCTGAAGAAGGCCGGCATGCAGGTTTCCGAGTTCAGCCCTGCCGAGCAGGCCAAGCTGCGTGACAAGTTCAAGCCGGTCATCGAGAAGCATGGCGCTGCCATTGCCGGCACCGTGGCCGAACTGCAGGCCGAACTGGCCAAGCTGCGCAAGTAAGCGCCGCGGTCGGCCGGACGTGTCCTGCGTCCGGCCGGCCTCCTCTGTTGTTCTGCACCTCCTCCTCCCCCACATTCCCCCATGATCCGCGGCACCACCTCGCTCATCGCCCACATCGGTTTCCCGACCTTCGCGTTCAAGGCGCCGATGATCTACAACCCGTACTTCGAGCAGGCGGGCATCGACGCCGTCGTGGTGCCGATGGGCTGCCAGACTGCG
>JBEEMX010000405.1:0-3683 GCA_041192465.1 Pseudomonadota bacterium
GGCCAGTGCCGGCGGCAGTGGCGGCAGCGCACTCTCAGCCGCGCTGGCGGCCTTGCGGCTGGCCGATGTGGACACGCTGCCATCGATCGCGCGTCTGCGCGTTGCGGACGAATACGTGCTGCACCGGTTGATCGAGGGCGAGGGGTCGCGCACCGACATGCTCGCGCAGGCCCGCGCCCACTTCGACCAGGCGCTCGGGCCGGGCGAGCGCCATGTGATGCTGATGTCGCTGGGGCGCCGGCGCCACCGCTGGCTGGCCAGCGCAGTGAATGCCAGCGATCTTGCGGCGTGGACCGAGGCACTGTCCCAGGCCGGAGTCCACCTGGAAGACATGCAGCCGATGCTGTTCGACGAATGGCAGCGCCTGCGCGGGCAGATCCGCGACGAGGACGCCGTGCTGGCACTCCTGCGCGACGAGGGCGCGACGCTGATCCGCCTGATCGATGGCCTGCCGGTGGATCTGCTGTGGGAACGTTTTGATCCGGGCGACGCCGCCACGCTGGACCGCCGTCTGCGGGCATTCGCCCGCACACCCCAGGGCCGCAGCCTGCGCCCGGCCTGGGCACAGACCGACCATTCCGATGTGACCCGGCCACCGACCGAGGCAACCCAGGTGATCTACCTGCTGCCCGAGAGCAAGACGCTGTGCCGCTATGTGTGGGACCGCGACATGGCACGCGGCGGCATCGACGCCCCCTGAGGCGCGGACTCGGCCGGTTCATCCGGATCGGCGCCCGCCAGCCGCATCCCGACCTGCACCCGCAATCCACCCAGCTCCGGCGAGCGGTCCACCTCCACCGACAGGTGCTGCGCCAGCGCGATGCGGCGCACGATGGACCACCCCAGGCCGCTGCCGGGCCGCTCATTGCCCAAGGCGCGGAAGAACCGCTCACCCAGCCGCGCCAGATGTTCGGGCGGCAAGCCGGGGCCGCTGTCCTCGACCACCAGCATCACCCAGTCCGGCATCACCGGCACCACCGAGACCCGCACCGTCGCCCCGCGCGGGCTGTAGCGCAGCGCGTTGTCGATCAGGTTGCGCAACAGCACGGCCAACAGCGTCGGCTCGGCCCGCACCTGCAGCCAGCCCACGTCCTCGGGCGCCTCCAGTTGCAGCTCCTGACCTTCGTCGAACGCTGCCGAAGCAATCTCGACCACCTCATCGCGGGCCAGCACCACCAGATCGACGTGGCCGAGGCGGGCCTGTGGTTCGGCCTCCAGGCGGGCCAGCGTCAGCAACTGCTGCACGAGCCGGGTCGCCCGGTCGCAGCCGACCAGCGTGGCTTGCAGGGCATGGCGGCGCGCGGCCGGATCATGCACGGCCAGCGCCGCCTGCGCCTGGGCGCGGATGCCAGCAATGGGCGTGCGCAACTCGTGGGCAGCGTCGGCGGTGAAGCGCCGCTCGGATGCCAGCAGCGCGGTCGTCCGGTCGAACAACTCGTTGAGTGCGCTCACCAGCGGCAGCAGCTCGGTCGGTGCATCGTGCATCTGGATGGGATCGAGCGCCGCCGGATCGCGCCCTGCCAGCTCCTTGCCAAGCCGGTCCAGCGGCACGAGGCCCAGCCGCACTGCCCACCACACGCTCAGGCCCAGCAGCGGCAGTGCCACCAGCAGCGGCAGCAACGAGCTGCGCAGCACCGCCTGGAGAATCTCGGCCCGCGAATAGCTCAGTTCGCCGACCAGCACGATCACGTCGGACTTGGCCGGCCGTGCGGCGAACACGCGCCAATCCCGCCCCGCCAGCCGTGTGGCGTGGAAACCGGGCTGCAGCGGCGCCAGCGGCTCGGCCGGTGCGTTCCAGGAATGCATGTCGAGCTGACCCGCACGCCAGACCTGGAAGGCGACCCGTGGTGAATAGCGGTGCAGGTTGTTGGCCGGCGGCAGCAACACCTCGCCGCCGTCCTGCAATTGCAGCGCCACCAGCAGTGCGGCCGACTGCGCCAAGTGGCCGTCGAGCAGATCATCGAGTTCTCGGCGCGTGTCCGCCCAGGCCAGCACGGCCGCCAGCAGCCACAGCAGCGACACCCCTGCCAGCACCCGCCGCAGCAGCCGCGTGCGCAGCGAACTGCTGGCGACCCGGATGGTCACAGCGGCGCGAGGCTGCTGTCGGCGCCGGGGTCGGTGGCGGCCGGACTGGACTGCGCGGCAAATGCGTAGCCAACGCCCCGCACGGTGCGGATGCGGTGCGAGCCGAGCTTGCGCCGCAGGTGATGGACGTGGACCTCGATGGTGTTGCTGCCCACTTCCTCGCCCCAGCCGTAGAGGTGGTTTTCGAGCTGCTCGCGGGTCAGCACGCGGCCCGGACGCAGCATCAGCACATGCAGCAGGCTGAACTCGCGGCTAGAGAGCTTGACGATCTCGCCGTCGGCCCAGACTTCACGGGACGCAGGCTGCAGATCGACGCCGTTGCAGCTCAGGCGGTCCTGCGCCTGACCGTGGGAGCGGCGCACCAGCGCGCGCAACCGTGCCGCCAGCTCATGCAGATCGACGGGTTTGACCACGTAGTCGTCCGCGCCAAGATCGAGCGCCTGGATGCGCTGGGGCACGGCATCGCGCGCCGTCAGCACCAGCACGGGGGTCGCCACGCCGCGGGTGCGCAGGTTGTGCAGCACGTCCATGCCATCGACGCGGGGCAAGCCCAGATCGAGGATCGCCGCGGTGTAGGTCTGGTTCAGCAGCTCCCGCTCGGCGGCCACACCGTCGCGGACCCAGTCCACCTGAAAACCCAGGGCCTTGAGCCCTGCGCGCAGACCATCGCCCAGCAAGGGGTCGTCTTCTGCCAGCAGCAATCGCATGATTTGAAAATATCCCTCAGTGAATGGCCCGATGGTACCGGCTGGGAATGAAGGCGACCTTAGTTTGAAACAATTTCCCGCGGAGTCAAAAAAGAAGGCCCGACCAAAAAATGGGTCGGGCCTGAAAGCCCGCGCCACCGGAGTGGCACGGTGCGGGGGAACTGGAGAATGGAGAATTGAAGAGGAGAGGGTAAATGACGAAATTCACGACAGTTACGATTTGAACACAATCGCACGCATGAAACCAACAACAGCCTACACAAACCACCTTAACAGAGATTAACCAGTTCGCGACTTTATCAAAAGTGGTACCCGTAATATCAAAATCACCACGGATACCTTGATCAAAGCGCAGATCACAACGCTGAAATAGCCTGCACCTTCATCGTGGTGTCGATCGCCCTGCCCTTGCGCGCGCGGCGCCCGGCATAGGGCGCCAATGCCGCTGGCCGCAGATCCTCGTCCCGCGGCTTGGCTCCGCGCCCCAGACCACTGACCCGCAAGCCCGTCGCCAGCGGCACCACCATCCGCAGCGGATCGGCCGCATCGACCTCCATCAGCGTCAGTCCGCGCCCGCCATTGGGCTGGTGCTTGAGTTCGCCCAGCCCGAACACCAGCAGCCGCCCGCTCGCGGACAGACAGGCCACCTGCGTGTGCTTCGGCTCCACCCTGACCGGCGGGAACCACTGCTCGCCAGCCTCCAGCGTCAGGTAGCTCTTGCCACCCTTCTGCCGCGTGACGAGATCGCCGAGTTTCGCCAGCAATCCCGTGCCGCCACTGTGGGCCAGCAGCAGCATCTGCTCGGCCGGACCCGCCAGGTAGTGCAGGATCTGCGTGCCCGACTCCATCTCGACCAGCGAGGTGATCGGCGCACCATCGCCCCGCGCCCCC
>JBEEMX010000406.1:0-3672 GCA_041192465.1 Pseudomonadota bacterium
CGCATCGACGGCGGCGGTTTCTGGCGCATCTTCTTCCAGCTCATGCTGCCGATGGGCACGCCCATGCTGATCGTGGCGACCATCCTGCAGGTCACCGGCATCTGGAACGACTACCTGTTCGGCCTGATCTTCGCCGGCAAGGACAACTACCCGATGACGGTCCAGCTCAACAACCTGGTCAACACCACCTTCGGCGTGCGCCGCTACCACATCGACATGGCCGCCACGATCCTCACGTCGCTGGTGCCGCTGGCGGTGTACTTCTTCTCGGGCCGCTGGTTCGTGCGCGGCATTGCCGCCGGCGCGGTCAAGGGCTGATTCCTTTCATCTGAAGACTCTGACGAGACCCCACCATGGCCAGCGTCCACATTGACAACCTCGACATCGTCCTCGGCGGCAACACCATCCTGAAGGGCATGAACCTGGAGGTCGCCGACGGCGAGTTCCTGGTCCTGCTCGGCCCGTCGGGCTGCGGCAAGTCCACGCTGCTGCACACCATCGCCGGCTTCAACGATGTCGCCGAAGGCAGCATCCGCATCGGCGACCGCGACGTCACCTGGGCCGACCCCAAGGACCGCGAGATCGGCATGGTCTTCCAGTCCTACGCGCTCTACCCGACGATGAACGTCGAGCGCAACATGTCCTTCGGGCTGCGCGTGGCACGGGTGCCGGCGGCCGAGATCGACAAGCGCGTGGCCAAGGCGGCCGAGATGCTGCACCTGACGGAGCTGCTCAAGCGCCGCCCGGCGCAGCTCTCCGGTGGCCAGCGCCAGCGGGTCGCCATCGGCCGCGCCGTGGTGCGCGACGCCAAAGTCTACCTGTTCGACGAACCGCTGTCCAACCTCGACGCCAAGCTGCGCGCCGAGCTGCGCCGCGAGCTGAAGCAGTTGCACCTGCAGCTTGGCGCCACCATGGTCTACGTCACCCACGACCAGGTCGAAGCCATGACGCTGGCCGACCGCATCGCGGTGATGAAGCTCGGCGTGATCCAGCAGATCGGCACGCCGGACGAGATCTACACCAAGCCCGTGAACCTGTTCGTCGCTGGTTTCCTCGGCTCGCCGACCATGAACACGCTGCGCGGCAGTCTGGTGGCCCGCAGCGGCGGCACCACCGGTTTTGTCGGCAAGGAGCTGAGCACCGACGTGTCGGCCTACCCCTTCACCGCACCCGCGCTGGATGGCCGGGAAGTGGTGCTGGGCGTGCGACCCGAGCAGGTCCGGCTGGCGCACACGGTCGGCACCGCCACACCCCACACTGGCCGCCTCACGCTGATCGAGCCGCTCGGGCCGCAGAAGATCGTCTGGTTCACGGTGGGTGACGTGCTATTGAGCGCCATCGCCGACGACCAGTGGCAGGGCACGGTCGGCGAGCCCATCGCCTTCGGCTTCGACCTGCCGCGCGCCTCGGTGTTCGACGCCAAGAGCGAAGCCCGGCTCTGAGCCCGGCCAACCCCAGGACACCCCATGCCCCGCCCCCTGATCCAGCAGCCGTTGCACGACGGCTGGCGGTTTCGTGCGGCCGATCCACGGCTGGGTGACACGGAACAGTTCACCACAACCGACGGCTGGCAGACCGCCAGCGTGCCCGGCACCGTCTACCAGGACCTGATCGCCAGCGGCGCCATCCCGGACCCGCTCGTCGGGCGCCAGGAGGCCGAGGTGCAGTGGGTAGCGGAGCGTGACTGGTGTTACCGGCTGGACTTCGACCTGGGTGCCGATGCCTTGCGCGACCGGATGGCGCTGGTGTTCGACGGGCTGGACACCTTCGCCCGCGTCTGGCTCGACGGCCAGCCGCTGGCCGAGAGCGACAACATGTTCGTGCCGCTGCGCGTGGACATCACCGACCGGTTGCCGCATGCTGGGCCGAGTCGGCACACACTGTGGATCCGCTTCGACAGCGCGCTGCGCCGCGGCCGCGACCTCGAAGCGCACCACGGCGCCCGTCCGCTGTGGAACGGTGATTCCAGCCGGCTGCATGTCCGCAAGGCGCCGTACCACTACGGCTGGGACTGGGGTCCGACGCTGCTGACCTGCGGCCCGTGGAAGGCGGTCCACCTGGAAGCCGCCGATCTGCGCATCGCCGAGCTGGCCAGCCCGGTGACGCTCAGCGGCGACTGGACCCACGCCCGCGTGGACCTGCACACCCGCCTCGGCGGTGACCCGAGCAACAACGTGGCGCTGGAGCACGCGCTGTTCGATCCCGCCGGCACGCTGGTCGCCACGCACCACAGCCGCGCCACCGCGCAGCACACCACCTCGCTGTCGGTGGACACGCCGCAACTCTGGTGGCCAGCCGGCCACGGGGCACAGCCGCTCTACACCCTCCACACCCGCCTTCTCCGCGCCGATGGCACGGTGATCGCCGCGCAGCAGCGCAGCCTCGGCCTGCGCCGGCTGCGGCTGGTGCAAGACGCGGTGGCGGGCGAGGCGGGGCGCAGCTTCGTGTTCGAGGTCAACGGCCGCGAACTCTTCTGCGGCGGTGCCAACTGGATTCCCGACGACAACCTGCTCAACCGCATCACCCCGGCCCGCTACCACGAGCGCGTGCAGCAGGCGGTGGACGCCAACCTGGTGATGCTTCGAGTCTGGGGCGGCGGCATCTACGAGGACGAGGCGTTCTACGACGCCTGCGACGCCCTCGGCGTGCTGGTCTGGCAGGATTTTGTCTTCGCCTGCGGCCTGTATCCAGCGCATCCGGTGTTTGTCGCCAGCGTCGAAGCCGAGGCCCGCGCCGCGATCACCCGGCTGCGGCATCGGGCGAGTCTGGCGATCTGGTGTGGCAACAACGAGGATTACACGCTGGCGGAAACCGTCGGCGGCACCTGCGCGACACCGATCTACGAGCAGTTGCTGCCGACGCTGTGCCTCGAACTCGATCCCGGTCGCCCTTACTGGCCCGGCAGCCCGTCGACACCGACCACCCCCGGCACCGGCCAGCCACGCCTGTCGCAGGACATGACGGCCGGCGACCGCCACAGTTGGGAGGTCTGGCACCAGCTCATGCTCCCGTACCAGCGGTATGCCGAGGTCGGCGCGCGCTTCGTCAGCGAGTTCGGGATGCAGTCGCACCCGTCGATGGCCGTGCTGGACAAGGCGATCCCGGCGGAGGAGCGCTTTCCCGGCAGCCGCACGCTGCAGTGGCACAACAAGGCGTCGTCCCCGGTGGGCATGGACGGCCACCGCCGGCTGGCCGTCTACCGCGCTGACACGCTGCGCCACCCGGACACGCTGGCCGCCGAGGTCTACGCGACGCAGTTCGTGCAGGCCGAGGCGATGCGCCACGCCTACGAAGCCTTCCGTCGCCGCTGGCAGACGCCGGGCGCGCGGGCCTGCGGCGGGGCACTGGTCTGGCAGTTGAACGACTGCTGGCCGGTGACGAGCTGGGCCATCATCGACAGCGACGGCCGCCCGAAGCCGGCGTGGTACACGATCCGCCGGGCGATGGCGCCGCTGGCCTGCGCGGTGCGGCGCGGCGATGCCGGCGTGTCGGCCTGGGCCGTGAACGGGACGGACGCCGTGCTGACCGTGCAGGCACGCTGGCAGTTGCTGGCGATCGACGGTGAGCCGATCGACGACACGACCACCGGGGACGTGTCGCTCGCCGCCAATGCCGTGACCCCGCTGACGCCGCCGCCCGCGTGGTTCGCCGATCAGGCACGACCGCTGATCG
>JBEEMX010000407.1:0-6155 GCA_041192465.1 Pseudomonadota bacterium
CTCGTCGGGCGTGGTCGCGCCGATTGCCAATCTGGCGATGTCGAATGCGCTGCGGCTGTCGCTGGTCGGCTGGTCGAAGACGCTGGCCCGCGAGGTGGCGCGGGACGGCATCACCGCCAACATCGTGGTTCCGGGCCGCATCGCCACTGACCGCATCCAGTTCCTCGACGAACAGGCGGCGCAGCGACAAGGCAAGCCGGTCACGCAGGTGCAGGCCGACAGCGCCGCGTCGATCCCGATGGGGCGCGTGGGCGAGGCGCAGGAATATGCCGACGTGGTGGCCTTTCTGGCGAGCGAGCGGGCATCGTACATGACCGGCGGCGTGGTGCGCGTCGATGGCGGGATGATCCAGAGTGTCTGAGCCGATGCGTGTCCTGTCCGTCATCCCGCCGATGACGCAGCTCAATACCCCGTACCCGTCCACCGCCTACCTGACCGGTTTCCTGCGCTCGCGGGGTGTCGATGCGGTGCAGGAGGATCTGGCGCTGGCGCTGGTGCTGCGGCTGCTGTCGCGGAATGGGTTGCTGGAGATCCGGCGCCGCGTCGAGTCCGCGCCGCCGAAGCATCCGACCGAGCCGGTGCAGAGTTTCATGGCGCAGTTCGACCGCTACGCCGCGACGATCGACCGCGTGATCGCCTTCCTCCAGGGCCGAGACGCGACGCTGGCGCACCGGATCAACAGCCGTGCCTTCCTGCCCGAAGGGCCGCGGTTCCGCACGCTCGATGTCTACGTGGACGAGGATGGTGGGGATCCGCTGGCCTGGGCGTTCGGTGCGCTTGGCCTGCAGGACAAAGCGCGGCATCTGGCGACGCTTTACCTGAACGACCTCGCCGACGTGCTGCGCGACGCGGTCGATCCGCGCTTCGAGTTCGTGCGCTATGCCGAGTCGCTCGCCACGAGTCAGCCGACGTTCGAGCCGCTGGCCGAGGCGCTGGCGGCGGCGCCGAACCTGATGGACGACGTGCTGACCGAGCTGACCAAGGCGGCGGTGGAGCGGCATCGGCCCCGCTTGGTGCTGCTGTCGGTGCCGTTTCCGGGTGCGGTGTACGCGGCGTTCCGCATCGCGCAGGCGGTCAAGGCGGTCGATCCGACGATCGTCGTGGCGCTGGGCGGTGGCTTCGTCAACACGGAGCTGCGCGAACTCGCCGAGCCGCGGGTGTTCGACCACATCGACTACGTGACGCTGGACTCGGGCGAGCGGCCGTTGCTGGCGCTGCTGGAGCACCTGAACGGCAAGCGGTCGCGGCAACGCCTCGTGCGGACGTTCGTGCGGGAGGTGGACACTGGCTTGGTGCGCTACATCAACTTCGTCGAGGCGGACGTGCCGTTTTCCGAGGTGGGCACGCCGACGTGGGATGGTCTGCCGCTGGACAAGTACCTGTCGCTGCTCGACATGCTCAACCCGATGAACCGGCTGTGGAGCGACGGGCGCTGGAACAAGCTGACGGTGGCGCATGGCTGCTACTGGAAGAAGTGCAGCTTCTGCGACGTGAGCCTGGACTACATCTCGCGCTACGAGACGGCCACCGCCGAGACGCTGGTGGACCGCATCGAGGCCATCGTCGCCGAGACGGGCCAGACCGGCTTCCACTTCGTCGATGAAGCCGCGCCGCCCAAGGCATTGAAGACGCTCGCCGCCGAGCTGCAGCGCCGCGACGTGCAGATCTCGTGGTGGGGCAACATCCGCTTCGAGAAGACCTTCACGCCCGAGCTGTGCCAGGAACTCGCTGACAGTGGCTGCATCGCCATGTCGGGCGGACTGGAGGTGGCC
Organism: Pseudomonadota bacterium; assembly: GCA_041192465.1. Taxonomy (GTDB): domain Bacteria; phylum Pseudomonadota; class Gammaproteobacteria; order Burkholderiales; family Burkholderiaceae_C; genus Sphaerotilus. The sequence continues at coordinate 1,773 of JBEEMX010000407.1, forward strand.
TCCGACCGGCTGCTGACGCTGATGAAGAAGGGCGTCTCGGTCGATCAGGTGGCGCGGGTCACCAAGGGCTTCAGCGACGCGGGCATCCTGGTCCACGCCTACCTGATGTACGGCTTCCCGACGCAGACGGTGCAGGACACGGTGGACGCGCTGGAGTACGTGCGCCAGTTGTTCGAACACGGCTGCATCCAGAGCGGGTTTTTCCACCGCTTCGCCTGCACGGTGCATTCCCCCGTGGGGCTGAACCCGGCGGAGTACGGCGTGAAGCTGCGTCCGCTGCCACCGGTGACCTTCGCGCAGAACGATGTTGGTTTCATCGACCCGACCGGTACCGACCATGACGCGCTGGGGGTGGGGCTGAAGAAGGCGCTCTACAACTACATGCACGGCATCGGGCTGGACGAGGACGTGCGGGCGTGGTTCGGGCATCTGAAGGGGAAGGTGCCGAAGACGACGGTAGGGCGGCAGCGGATTGCCAAGGCGCTGGCAGGGCGGGCGGGCTGACGCTGGCCGGATCCCTGCAGGCGCCTGCGCTTCAGTTGCTGCTCAGTGCCTCGATCTGCTCGCCCAGCGCCAGCCAGCGCAGCTCCAGTGCCGCGATGCGGTCGTCGAGTTCCTTGAGCTTGCGGCCCTGCTCGGCACGGGCGGCTGGTGGCAGGCCCGTGTCACCGAGCGCCGCCAGCACGCGGGCGTGGTCCTGCTGTGCGGCTTCCAGCGCCTGTTCGGCTTGTTGCTGTTCCTTCTTCAGCGGCTTGGCCTGCTCGGCGAGTTTCATGCGCGCGGCGGTCTGTGCCTTGCGGTCGTCCCGGCTGCCAGACGCGGGTGCGGGTGCCACCACCACCGGGGCCGCGATGACGGGGACCGGTGCGGCAATCGGCCGAGCCTGCATTGCACGGTCTTCTTCGCGGGCGCGCTTGGCGATCTCGCGGCTCTGCTCCATCAGCCACTTCTGGTAGTCGTCCAGATCGCCGTCGAAAGGCCGCACCTCGCCGCCCGTCACCAGCCAGAACTCGTCGCACACCTCGCGCAGCAGCGCCCGGTCGTGGCTGACCAGCATCACCGTGCCTTCGTATTCGTTGAGCGCCATGCTCAGCGCCTCGCGGGTGGTCAGGTCCAGGTGGTTGGTTGGTTCGTCCATCAGCAGCAGGTTCGGGCGCTGCCACACCAGCATCGCCAGCACGAGGCGCGCCTTTTCCCCACCGGACAGCGAGCCGACCTCCTGGCCCACCATCGCCCCGGTGAAGCGGAAGCGGCCGAGGAAATCGCGCAACTCCTGCTCCCGCGCCGCCGGGCCGACATCCCGCGCCAGCCGGACCATGTGCTCCAGCGGGCCTTCTTCCAGCCGCAGCACGTCGAGTTCCTGCTGCGCGAAGTAGCCGATCGACAGGCCCTTGCCCTCCTGGATGTGGCCGCCCATGCGCTGGATCGCCCCGGCGAGCGTCTTCACCACGGTGGACTTGCCCTGGCCGTTCGCCCCGAGGATGCCGATGCGCTGGCCCGGCAGCACGGACTTGTTGATGTTCGAGACGATCACGTTGTCGCCGTAGCCGACCGACACGTCGTCCATCACGATCATCGGGTTCGGCAGGCTCTGAGGCTCGCGGAACTCGAACTCGAAGTCGGCGCTCATCAGGATCGGCGCGAGCTTGGTCATCCGGTCCAGCGCCTTGACGCGGCTCTGCGCCTGCTTGGCCTTGCTCGCCTTGGCCTTGAAGCGGTCAATGAAGCGTTGCAGGTGCGCGACCTTCTCCTGCTGCTTGGAGAAGGCGGCTTGCTGCTGCGACATGCGCTCGGCGCGCATCAGCTCGAAGCCGCTGTAGTTCTGGCCGTAGCGCGTGACCTGGGTTTCGTCGAGGTGCAGGGTGACCTTGGTGACGGCGTCGAGGTGGTTGGTCGGCTCGTCCAGCAGCAGCAGGTCGCCCGGACACATCAGCGCCCGTGCCAGTTGCAGCCGCATCCGCCAGCCGCCCGAGAAGCTGTTGACCGGCGCGTCGAGCTGGCTGACGCGGAACCCCAGGCCGAGCAGCAGCGACTGCGCCCGCGCGGGGGCATCAAACGCGCCGACTTCGCCGAGCACCGCGTGGGCTTCGCCGATGGCGTGGCCGTCGTCGGCTTCCTCGGCGGCGACCAGTGCGGCGCGGGCGGCCATCAGCGGGCGGTCGCCTTCGAGCACGAACTCGGTGGCGCCGGTTTCGGTCTCGGGCATGTCCTGCGCGACTTCGGCGATTTCCCAGCGCGGGGGCATCTCGACCTCGCCCTGGTCGGACTGCAAGCGCCCGGTCAGCAGCGAGAACAGCGACGATTTGCCGGCGCCATTGCGGCCGACGAGCGAGGCTTTTTCACCGGGCTGCAGCGTGAAGGAGGTGTTCTGGAGAACGATCTTGACGCCGCGGCGCAACGTGATGGATTTGAACTGGAGCATGGGTGGTGGAAAACGCGAGGTCGCGGATCAGCGGTTGTCGGCGACGGTCTTGAGCGCGGCCAGGGATTCGGAGAGGTCGATCACGGCCATGGCGTAGTAGGCGGACCAGTTGTAGCGCGTGATGACCCAGAAATTATCGGTGCCGGCGACGAAGCTGGGCGCCTCGACACCGTTGCGCAGTTCCACCAGCGCAAGCTTGCCGGTGTGCTGCTGGCCGGCGGGGCTGAGCAGTGCCCCGCGTTCGCCCAGTTCCGTGGCGGTGAAACTGGGGAGGATGTCAGGGGCAAGCAGCACCTCGCGGTCGGCCTCCGTGCCCGGAGGCAACACGTCGTAATGGGTCGGCATGCCTTTGACCCAACCGTGTCCGGCGAGGTAGTTGGCCACGCTGCCGATCACGTCCGGTGTGCTGCGCTGCAGGTCGATGCGTCCGTCGCCGTCGAAGTCGATGGCGAACTTCAGCCAGGTGCTGGGCATGAACTGCGGCATGCCCAGTGCGCCGGCGTACGAGCCCTTCAGACTGAGCGGATTGACCTTGTCGCGGGAGGCGAGGGCGAACAGGGCCTCCAGCTCGTCGCGGAAGAACTCGCTGCGGTCGCTGCGGCCCCGCGGGAAATCGAAGGCCAGCGTCGCCAGCGCGTCCACCGCCCGGAAGCCGCCGGTCTGGCGCCCGTAGACCGTCTCCACGCCGATGATCGCCACGATCACCCGCGCCGGCACGCCCCAGCGTTCTTCCGCCTGCCGCAGCCAGCGTTCGTTGTCGCGCCAGAAGGTGACGCCTTCGCGCACCCGCAGCGTGTCGAGGAAGCGCGAGCGGTAGACCTTCCAGTTTTTCGCTGCTGAACTGGCCGCCGGCAGGATGAACTTGGCGACCTGCGGCTGGTAGCGGGCTTCGGACAGGGTGGTGGCGACCACCTCCTCGTCGAGTTCGGGATGGCGTTGCACGATGTCGCGGACGAAGGTGGCGACATCGGCACGCGCCTCGTAGCCCGGGCCCTGTGTGGACGCGCCGGACGGTGCGGCGGCACGGCCCATCGGCGCACCGCGGGCGGGCAGCGTGATCGCCAGCACCAGGCCGAACGAGGCGCCAACGAGCGCAATCCAGCCGCGCAGGCGCTGCTTGGAACGGTGGGGACGGTGTGCCGACATGCCCGTATTGTCGCCGCTCGGCATGCGGGCCGTTCCGGGTGGTACTTCGGGTATCTCCTGACCGGCTTCAGCGAGGTAAAACACTACAAATACTTACAAAGGGATACATTGATGTCACAGGGTTGATTCTTCTCCCTGTGAAGTCCTTTTCAAACCAATCCAACTCTAGGAGTCTGAAATGCGTGTACTCACCTTGGAAGAAATGCTGGTGGTTTCCGGTGGCGGCAAGTCCTCGTCGAGCTGCGGGTCTGGCTCCAGTGGCAAGGGCTCGGGCGGCAAGGGCAGCAAGGGTGGCAAGGGTTCTGGCGGCAAGGGGAGCAAGGGCGGCAAGGGATCCAGCGGCGGCTCGGGCGGCTGCTACACCCCGTGCCGCTGATGGCGGCTTGCTGACCGCATTGCGGCGCCATGCACCATCCGTCCTGTATCCGGGCTTGAGGAACGTCCACCATGTCGATGAACGTCGAAGAAGCGCTGGACCCACAGGCGGATGGTGCAGCAGTCGCGTGGGCCCGGGCGCGTTTTGCCGTCCACGATGCCGAGTGCATCGGGCAAGCGCCCTGGGCCCGCACCCACCGGCTGACCGGACCGTCCGGCGTGGCCTATCTCAAGATCGTGCCGCTGCACCAGAAGCGGCAACTGCAGCGCACGGCGCTGGTCGCACAGCGCTTGCCCGAACACGTGCCCCACGTGCTCGCCATTGACAGCGACCACGGCTGGATGCTCTCCCGGACCCATGGTGGCCGGGATCTGGGCTACGACGCATCGGGCGCTGATCTGGCGGCAGTGGCGGTGGCCTACGCCCGTCTGCAGGCCCG
>JBEEMX010000408.1:0-3652 GCA_041192465.1 Pseudomonadota bacterium
GTCGCAGGCCGACCAGGCGTTCTGGTACGGCGTGGTGACCTTCGCCTTTGGCGTTGCCAACTTCATTGGCTCGCCGGTGCTGGGGGCATTGTCGGACCGCTATGGCCGCCGGCCCGTGCTGCTGCTCGGCTTCGCCGGGCTGGCGCTGAGCTTCTTCGTCACGGGGTTGGCGACGGCGCTGTGGATGCTGGTGGCGGTGCGGCTGGTCAGCGGTGCGCTGCAGGCCAATGCGTCCATCGCGCAGGCGTATGTCGCCGACATCAGCACCCCCGAGCAGCGCGGCAAGCGTTTCGGGCTGCTGGGTGCGATGTTCGGCATGGGCTTCATCCTCGGTCCCGTCATGGGTGGGCTGCTGGGGGCGATCGACCTGCACCTGCCGTTCTACGTGGCGGGTGGGCTGGCGGTGCTGAACGCCATCTACGGTGCGTTCGTGCTGCCGGAGTCGCTTCCGGTGGAGCGCCGCAGCCCGGCCATCGACTGGACCAAGGTCAATCCGGTGGCCTCCCTGCGCCGCCTGACCGAACTGCGCGGGGTCGGCCCGCTCGTGTTCGTGATGGGCCTGTCCAGCCTGGCGCAGTTCATCCTGCACACCACCTGGGTGCTCTACACGATGTTCAAGTTCGGCTGGGGCCCGAAGGAAAACGGCTGGTCGCTGTTCGCCGTCGGGGTCATGTCGGTGCTGGTGCAAGGTGGGCTGATCCGTGTGGCCCTGAAACGCACGACGCCGCAGCGCATCGCCGTCATCGGCCTGATCTCGTCGGCCATCACCTACGCCTTGTGGGGCGCGGCCACCGACGGCTGGATGATGTACGCCGTCATCGGGCTGAACGTCTTCGGTTTCATGGTGCAGGCCGCCATGCAGACGCTGGTCTCCAACGCGGCCGACGATGAATCGCAGGGCCGCACCATGGGCGCACTCGGCTCGCTCAACAGCCTGACCGCCGTGTTCGCCCCCGTCATCGGCTCGGCGCTGCTCGGCTTCGTGTCGCACCTGCCGCGTGGCGACTGGCGCATCGGCGCGCCGTTCTTCCTCTGTTCGGCGCTCCAGATCACGGCCACCGTGCTCGCGCTGCGCCACTTCCGACGCCATCCCGCCACGCCGGTCTCCATCGCCGTGGCTGCCTGAGTTTTCCATGCAACACGACAAGATCCTCATCCTCGACTTCGGCTCGCAAGTCACCCAGCTCATCGGCCGCCGCGTGCGCGAGGCCCATGTCTACTGCGAGATCCACCCGAATGACGTGTCGGACGCGTTCATCCGCGCGTTCAACCCCAAGGGCATCATCCTCAGCGGCAGCCACGCCAGCACCTACGAAGACCACCAACTGCGTGCGCCGCAAGCGGTGTGGGACGCGGGCGTGCCGGTGCTGGGCATCTGCTACGGCATGCAGACGATGGCCGTGCAGCTCGGCGGCGAGGTGAGCTGGAGCGACCACCGCGAGTTCGGTTACGCCGAAGTCCGCGCACGCGGCCACACGATGCTGCTGAAGGACATCCAGGACTTCGCCACGCCCGAGGGCCACGGCATGCTCAAGGTCTGGATGAGCCACGGCGACAAGGTCACGCAGCTCCCGCCCGGCTTCAAGCTGATGGCGTCCACACCGAGCTGCCCGATCGCCGGCATGGCCAACGAGGACAAGGGCTACTACGCCGTCCAGTTCCACCCCGAGGTCACGCACACGCTGCAGGGTGCGGCGCTGCTGAACCGCTTCGTGCGCGAGATCGCCGGCTGCGAAGGCGACTGGATCATGGGCGACTACATCCAGGAAGCCGTCGCGAAGATCCGCGAGCAGGTGGGCGATGAAGAGGTGATCCTTGGCCTGTCGGGTGGCGTCGATTCGTCGGTGGCGGCGGCGCTGATCCACCGCGCCATCGGCGACCAGCTCACCTGCGTATTCGTGGACCATGGCCTGCTGCGCCTGAACGAAGGCGCGATGGTCATGGAGATGTTCGCCGGCCGTCTGCATGCCAAGGTCGTGCATGTGCAAGCAGCCGAGCAGTTCCTCGGCCACCTGAAGGGCATCACCGACCCCGAGCAGAAGCGCAAGGTCATCGGCCGCGAGTTCGTCGAGGTCTTCCAGGCCGAGGCCGCCAAGCTCAAGGGCGAAGGCAACAAGGGCGCCAAGTGGCTCGCCCAGGGCACGATCTACCCGGACGTGGTGGAAAGCGGCGGCACGGCGAGCAAGAAGGCCACGATCAAGAGCCACCACAACGTCGGCGGCCTGCCCGCGACGCTGGGCCTGAAGCTGCTCGAACCCTTGCGCGAACTGTTCAAGGACGAGGTGCGCGAGCTGGGCGTGGCCTTGGGTCTGCCGCACGAAATGGTCTACCGCCACCCGTTCCCCGGCCCCGGTCTGGGCGTGCGGATTCTGGGCGAAGTGCGGGCGGATTTCGCCAGCCTGCTGCAGCGCGCCGACCACATCTTCATCGAAGAGCTGCGCGGCACCATCGACCCGGCGACGGGCAAGAGCTGGTACGACTTGACCAGCCAGGCGTTCACGGTGTTCCTGCCGGTGAAGAGCGTCGGCGTGATGGGCGACGGCCGCACCTACGACTACGTCGTGGCATTGCGCGCGGTGCAGACCAGCGACTTCATGACGGCGGACTGGGCGGAGCTGCCCTACAGCCTGCTCAAGAAGGTGTCGAGCCGCATCATCAACGAGGTGCGCGGCATCAACCGCGTGACCTACGACGTGTCGAGCAAGCCGCCCGCGACAATCGAGTGGGAGTGAACCGGTTCCCTGCGCGAACCACTACTCTGTCGCAAATGCCTGGTTGAGGGCTTCCAGCAAGGCGTGGTTGACTTCCTGCTGCGTGGTGGCAGTGGCCTCGTACGTTTCTTCTGGATCGACGGGGCTGGCGCTTTCGAGCAGTTTGGCCAAGCGCAGATAAGGTGCCAGCGGGCCGCTGTCGCGCACGAGGCTGTCCTTGACCTCGATGGAGATCGGCATGTCGTCCAGCAGCATCGGCATGGGCTTTCCCAGCATCTGGTCCAGCATCGAGAATGCCCCGCACAGAAACAGGTCGCCGTGGTCTTCCGCATTCCCTTGGCAGGCCGCAATCTTCTGCAGGAAGAAGGCGCGGCGGATCGATGCTTGCATCAATGGGCGTGTTCGGGGTGTCTCGACGGAAGAGGCCAGCAACAAGGCCACCCACTGTCTCAAGCGGGAGTAGCCGAGCATCATGATCGCGTGCCGCAGCGAACTGACCTCGGAGCGCAGGTTGCAGGCCGCCGAGTTCAGATAGCCCATGAGCCGAAACGAGAGCGTCGGACTGCGGTCCAGGCAGGCTTCGAGCTTGTCCACGGCATCTCCCTCGTCAATGCGCTTGAGTACTTCCAGCACGATCCGGATGTCGGATTCACCATTGCCGGCCCCGGGCGTGATGGTGTTGTGGATGGGCCAGCCCAGCGTGGCCGTGGCACCATGCCGGAATGCCGACTCCATCTGGTCCAGCGTCCGGATGCCGGTCTGCAGGCGTGCTGCACCTGCGACCGGGGATCCGAGCAGGGTCTTGGCCGCCAAGGGTGTTTTCGGCGGCAGGGCTTGCTGGCAGACCAGCGTGATCCCCCGATCGGACAACTGGTTCAGCCGTTCAAGCGACGCGGGGTGTTCGATGAGGTCCGCGCTGTAGTCCAGCCACACGCTGTTCG
>JBEEMX010000409.1:0-6373 GCA_041192465.1 Pseudomonadota bacterium
TCATCAGCAAATACCTTTTCAAGGTCCTTGGGGGCAGGCTGCGAAGGGAATCCCTGTAGGCGAACCTTTACTTTATTCAACGCCATCCAGCTCAAAACAGCCGGCACAAAAAACCACCGGACAAAAGCCAAGACCAGAATTAAAAGAATGGTGGACGGAATAATCACATGGAAATTACTCATCTCTTGCCTCCACCGTTGATTTTATTTAAAACCTCTTCGCCTGCAGGATCTTCAATGCCATTGGCTTCACAGAACGCGATCGGAATTGATAGAAATGGATTCATGGTTTTAATTACAGCTTTTGTAAGCACGACTACGAAAAACATGACTATTGCTGACACCGCCCAGAAAGCCATGCGCAGGTGGACCCGCTGAACCCGAAAAATCGTGAATTCCGTGACTTTTCAGATCATTCGATCCACCTCAGGCAATCACCGGACTCGGTGTGCCGGGTGCGCTTCGGGTTGTCACAGCAGCGGCCACGCACACTTCATGCCCGATTTCTGATGATCGGCACACGGTAAGATGCAGACCAACCAGTCGGAAACCACCATGCAAGTCACCGTCAGCGACAAAGGTCAGATCACCCTGCCCCACAGCCTGCGACAGCACCTGGGCATCAGCGCCGGCACACGCCTGGAAGTCGAGGCGCAGGAGGATGGCTCGCTGCGGGTGCGGGTGCTGGCGCGTGGCTCGCAAGGCTTGTTCGGTCTGCTGAGCCGCCCTGGCGAGCGCACGCGCAGCCTGGACGAGCTGGACCAGGCCATCACCGACACCGTGCGTGAACGGCAGGAAACACCGTGATCGCTGTCGATACCAATGTGGTGGTGCGGTTGCTGATCGGTGACGACGCCCACCAAGCCCAGATCGCCCGGAAATTGTTCGACGACCACGCCGACCAGGACGGCTCGCTGTGGCTGAGCGATGTCGTTGTCGTGGAAGTCGCCTGGACGCTGGCACGCGCCTATGACCGCAGCCGCGCCGACATCGCCACCGCGCTGAATGCCCTGCTGCGCCACGCCACCGTCGCACTCGAATCGACCGCCGACATCCGCGCTGCGCTGGCGTTGTACGAAAAAGGCCCCGCCGATTTCGCGGACTGTCTGCTGTCGGTCAAGGCGCAGCGGCATGGGTGTGACGCCGTAGTGACCTTCGACCGCAAGATGCGGCGTCTGGCCGGCGTCACGGTGCTGGGTACCGTCAACTGAGTTCGAGGAACTGCCATGAGCAAGACATCCCCCGCCTGGCACCACGCCTCCGCCATCGTCGATGAAGGCGCCCAGCTCGGCGCCAACACGAAGGTCTGGCACTTCAGCCACGTCTGCGCCGGCGCCCGCATCGGCGAGGGCTGCTCGCTCGGGCAAAACGTCTTTGTCGCCAACGACGTGGTGATCGGCGCGGGCGTGAAGATCCAGAACAACGTGTCGGTCTACGACGCGGTGACGCTCGAAGACGACGTGTTCTGCGGGCCGAGCGCGGTGTTCACCAACGTCTACAACCCGCGGGCGGCGGTGTCGCGCAAGAGCGAATACCTGCGCACCCTGGTGAAACGCGGCGCGACGCTGGGCGCGAACTGCACCATCGTCTGCGGCACGACGGTCGGGCAGTACGCCTTCGTCGGCGCGGGCAGCGTCATCAACCGCGATGTGCCGGACTACGCGCTGATGGTCGGCGTGCCGGCGCGGCGGATCGGCTGGATGAGCCGGAACGGCGAGCGGCTCGGGCTGGCGGTGCGCGGCGAGGGCGAGGCGACGTGCCCGGCGACGGGGGAGCGGTATCGGCTGCAGGGCGATGTCGTGACGCGGGTGGATGCGCCATGAAAGGGACTGCGCAGGAGCTGCCGCGCCTCCGGGTCGAGCGGATGGGGCCGATCCAGCAGGCGGACGTGACCTTCGGCGATCTGACCGTCATCGTGGGTCCACAAGCCACCGGAAAAAGCATCTTCCTGCAGACGCTCAAGCTGCTGATCGACCGTGACCAGATCCACGAGACCTTCCGCCACCACAGCATGAACTTCAGCGGACGAGCGGATGCGTTCCTCGACGGCTATTTCGGCCGCGGCATGGCCGGGGCCTGGCAGATCGAACAGTCGCGCCTTGTCTGGAACGGCAAGCACATCCAGTTGCCCGACTACGCCGCCCCCACCAAGTCCCCCAAGGGCAAGGTGCTGCACGAACGGCTGTTCTACATCCCGGCCCAGCGCGTCATGAGCCTGCCGGGCGGGGTGTCGCAGAACTTCGGCCAGTTCAACTATGGTGACCCCTACACGCTGCGTGTCTTCAGCGATGCGGTACATGACCTGATCCAGAACGAGTTCGGGGCGACAGGCGAGCTGTTCCCTGCCCCCAATCGCCTGAACGCCACCTTGCGCGAGCCGATCAATGCCCATCTGTTCGGTGGCAACAAGCTGGTGATCGATGACTCGGACTTCACCAAGCGGCTGGCGCTGGCGGTGCCGGGGCAATCGAAGCCGCTGGGGTTCCTGTCGTGGTCGGCAGGTCAGCGCGAATTCGCGCCGATGCTGATGGGTCTGTATTGGTTGTGTGCCGTGCGACACCAGCAGCGCATGTCCGGCAAGGTGCAGGAAGAAGTCATCGAATGGGTGGTGATCGAGGAACCCGAGATGGGCCTGCATCCCCAGGGCATCGCCGCCGTGCTGCTGATGGTGCTGGAGTTGCTGCGGCGCGGGTACCGGGTCGTGATTTCGACGCATTCGCCCGTGGTGCTGGAGATGGTCTGGGCACTGCAGGAGTTCAAGAAACTCGGCGCGGACGAGTCGGATGTCCGACGGTTGTTCGATCTGAAAGCGACAGTCCCGGCCAAGGAGTTGGGCAGGACGGCGCTGGAGAAGGACTACCGGGTCTATTACTTCGACCGACAGCACGCCGTGCGCGACATCTCGAACCTGAGTCCCGGAGCTGAAGCCATCGCCGAATCCGAATGGGGTGGCATCACCGGGTTCTCGTCGAGGGTCAACGAGGCCATCGCCGCCGCAGTGAACCGGGCTGCAGGAGCCGCGGGCTGATGGTCACCCGCCGCACGTCACGCCCCGCCCGGACAGACACGGCGTTCGAGCAGGCATCCCGGATCGCCGGATTGGTCGCGCAGCCGGGACTCGGTGCGGTCAAGGCCGAATACCGCGCGGGCGTGGCCCTGCGCTCTGGCCACCGGCACACCGCCAGCCTCGATCTCGATGCCGAATTTCTGGCCACCGAACCGACCTCGCCACGCTGGGACTACGGCGTCGGGATGCGCAGCGAAGCCGGCCGAGAACTGCTCGTCTGGCTGGAAGCGCATCCAGCCTCCAGCACGGGCGAAGTCCAGAAGATGCTCGACAAACTGGCGTGGCTGAAAGCCAAGCTGGCCCGACCGGACTTCGACGGACTGCGCACGCTGGAACACAAGGTGTCCGCCTACCGCTGGCTGGCGATGACAGGCGCCATCCGCATCCTGCCCAACAGCCGGGAAGCACGGCGGCTGGCCCAAGCCGGTCTGTCCTCGCCACAGCGCCATGTCGAGCTTCCCTGAACTTCGGGTACACCCCACCCATGCACTTCATCGACCTCAAGGCCCAATACGCCACCCTCAAACCCGACATCGACGCCGCGATCCACCGCGTCCTCGACCACGGCCAGTACATCATGGACCGAGGCGCTGCTGATCGCGCTGATGGCCCTCGATCTGCAGCCGGGCGACGAGGTGATCACCACGCCGTTCACCTTCGCCGCGACCGCCGAGGTCATCGCGCTGCTGGGCGCGAAACCCGTGTTCGTGGACATCGAGCCGGACACCTGCAACCTCGACCCGTCCCTGATCGAAGCCGCAATCACGCCAAAAACGCGGGCGATCATGCCGGTGAGCCTGTACGGGCAGGTCGCCGACATGGCCGAGATCAACGCCCTCGCCGCCCGCCACCAACTCCCCGTGATCGAGGACGCCGCACAGAGCTTCGGCGCCACCTACCGCGGCGGCCACAGCGGGCACCTGTCCACCATCGGCTGCACCAGCTTCTTCCCGAGCAAGCCGCTGGGCTGCTACGGCGACGGCGGCGCGCTGTTCACCGACGACGACACGCTGGCGCAGGCCGCCCGCGAGATCCGAGTCCACGGCCAGAGCGCCCGCTACACCCACACCCGCGTTGGACTCGGCGGGCGGATGGACACGCTGCAGTGCGCCGTGGTGCTCGCCAAGCTGCCGCGCTTCGATTGGGAGCTGCAGCGGCGGCGTGAACTCGGGGCGCGGTATCACCAGTTGCTCGCGCCGCTGATCGCCCAGCATCCGGGCTTCGGGCTGCTGACGGTGCGACCGGACCGGGACAGCGTGTGGGGCCAGTACACCGTGTTCGTGCCGCAGCGCGCGAAAGTGCAGGCCGCGCTGCAGGCCGCCGGCATCCCGACCGCCGTGCATTACCCGAAGCCGCTGCACCTCCAGGTCGCCTATGCCGCGTTCGGCGGCCCGGAGGGCTACCCGAACAGCGTGGCAGCGGCCGATCGCGTGATGAGCCTGCCGATGAGCCCGGACCTCTCGGAAGCCGACCAGGACCGCGTGGTCGCCGCGTTGGCCGACGCGCTCGCGGGCAGCTGAGTTGCTGCGCGCCACGCTGACGCTGCTGGCCGGCGGCGCGCTGGCGCAGGCGCTGCCGCTGCTGCTCGGGCCGCTGCTGACGCGGCTGTACACGCCGGACGAGTTCGGCGCCTTCCACCTCTTTGCCGCCATCGCCACCAATTTGGCGGTGGTCGCCTGCGGGCGCTACGAATTCGCGCTGCCGCTGGCGCGGGGCGATGGCGAGGCCGAGGCGCTGCGCCAGTTGTGCCTGCGCCTGCTCGGACTGGTGGCGGGACTGGCCAGTCTGGGCGGGCTGGGCTGGGCGTGGTGGAGCGGACTGGCGTGGGCGCTGTGGCTCGGGCCGGCGGTGGCGGTGGGCGGTGCGCTGTCGCTGGCGACCATGTGGGCGACGCGGGCCGAGCGGTTTCAATCGCTGGCGGTGGCGCGGGTGCTGCAGTACGGCGGTGCGGCGCTGGCGCAGGCGGTGGCCGGGTGGCTGCACGGCGGGGTGGTCGGACTGGTGATCGCGCCCATCGCGGCGCAGACGCTGGCGACGCTGCTGCTGCGCCGCCCCACGCTGGCGCCCGCGACTGACGCACCACCGTTGCGCGACATCGCCCGCCGCTACAAGGAATTTCCGCTGCTCAACACGCCACACGCCTTCCTCGGTGCGCTGCAGGACACCGTCTCGCTGGCGCTGATCGCCGCGACGCTCGGCCCGGCCGCCGCCGGCTTCTGGGGACTGGCGCTGCGCTACCTGAAGGCGCCCGCCACGCTGGTCGGCAGTGCGGTGTCGCAAGCCCTCTACCCGCAGCTCGCCGCCAAAGGCCCTGGGCCGACACGGGCCGCGCGGGCGGCGGTGCGGCGAATCATGGCCGTGCTGAGTGCGACGGGGCTGGTGCTGGTGCTGGTGCTGTGGGCACTCGGGCCATGGGCCTTCGAGCGGTTGTTCGGCGCCGAGTGGCGTCAAGCTGGGGAACTCTCGCGGACGCTGGCGCCCTACATCGGGGCACACTTCGTGGCGGCGCCGCTGGCCGTGGTGACGATGGCCTGGGGCGCGCAGGCCTGGGCACTGCGGCTGGCGCTGTGGGGACAGGCGGCGTTTGTCGGCGCGCTGGCCCTGGGCTTGCATCTGGGGGGACTGGCCGGCGCGGGCTGGGGCGTGTCGGCGGCGATGGCGGGGTACTTTGGCTGGTATTTCTGGCGGCTGGCGATGTGGCCAGTGGTGGATTGAGCAACGCAAGCAACAAGGACCGGACGGATGGACGTGAAGGGTGCGCGGGAATGCTGATGCTGCGGGCGGCGCTGAACCGCTGGCGACGCCGGTTGGTGCGCGGGCTGCAGTTCCGCGTGCTGTTCGGGGAGCGTTCGCAGGGCCGCGACCTGCCGCACACGCGCATCTCCCCGTCCACCTGCATCGAGTGCGAAGACCGCCTCGTGCTGGCCGACCACGTCTACATCGGCCACTTCAACCTGATCGACGCCAGCGGCGGCCTGACCATCGACGAGGGCGTGCAGATCACCAGCCACTGCGCCATCGTCACGCACAGCTCGCACCGCAGCCAACGCCTGCTCGGCCGCACCTTCGCTACCTGGGAAGGCCCGGGCGAGCGCCCTGGCTGGATCGGCGGTCCGGTCCACATCGGCGCCTACAGCTTCATCGGCCCGCACAGCGTCATCGAAGCGAATTCGCAGCTCGGGCGCGGCACCATCGTCTGTGCAGGCGCTCGGGTGCGGGGGACATTTCCGGATTTTGCGGTTCTCGACGGTTCGCCCGCCCGTGTGGTCGGTGACAGCCGCGACGGGGATTCGACACTGCTTCGACA
>JBEEMX010000410.1:0-3643 GCA_041192465.1 Pseudomonadota bacterium
CAGGCGGCCTTTCACTGCGCCCTGCAGTTCGAGTCGGCCATCGGCGTGGTCGTAGACCAGCGAGCGGGCCTCGATGACGCTCTGGCCCTGCCGCAAGGTCACCGGTCGTGCGCTGCGCACCTGGTCGGCACGGCGGTCGAACACCATCTCCTCGCTGGTGAAGGTCAGCGGTGTCTCTTCCGCAGAGAGCAGATCGCGCACCACGGTCGCCCCGCCGCTGAGACGCACCTCGTCCCCATCGCCATCGACCACGGCACGGGCCGCCGTGGCACGCAGCGTATGGCCCCCGTCGTCGCGCCAACGCAGGCGCACCCCGTCGATCTCCAGCGTGTCGGTGTCCGGATAGTGGCGCACCATGTCGCCTTCGACCACCCCGCGCGCCGGCCCGGCGGCGGCATGGTGCTGCACCGAAAAGCCGCGCATTTCATAGTCCGGTTCGTGCCGGACCTCGGCAGGGGCGCGGTCATGCTCCGGCGCAGGCGTGCTCTGCACCAGCCACCAGGTCGCGGCGGCCAGCAGCGCCATCAGGAACAGCGGCAGATTGCCCAACAGCGCATGGCGCACCCGCACGCTGCGTGGCAGCACCGAATGCCCGGCCGCTTCCGGCAGGCGGCTGAGCAACGGCGGCAGGGGCAGCGGCGTGACGTCGTCGTCGAAGGGGGCCACGGTGCGTGTCTCAGCGCACCGCGCCGTCCAGCGTGGTCAGGTGACCTGCGAGCAGCCCGGCGTAGTGCCCGCCCGCCATCAGCAGCAGATCGCAGAACTCGCGCGCCGCGCCCTGCCCGCCCGGCATGGCCGTGACGTGGTGCGCCACGGCACGGACTTCGGCATGCGCCTGCGCAGGCGCACAGGCCAGCGCGCAACGCACCATCAGCGGCAGGTCAGGCCAGTCGTCACCGATGACCGCCAGCGCGTGCCAGTCCAGCGCCAGTACCTGCAGCACCTGCTCGGCCGCCGCCAGCTTGTCGTGGATGCCATACAGCGCGTGGACGATGCCCAGATCAGCGCAGCGCCGCCGCACCGCTGGCGTGTCGCGCCCGGTGATCACGACGGGGGTGATGCCAGCCCGGGCCAGCAGCTTGACGCCGTGGCCGTCCAGCGTGCTGAACGCCTTGACCGTCTCGCCGGACTCGCCGATGTAGATGCGGCCGTCGGTCAGGCAGCCATCGACATCGAAAATCGCCGCACGCACCGGCTGCGCCATCAGCAGCAGCGCGGTCGGGAACCGCAGCGTCGGCGCCACAGGGCGCGGCCAGACAGGGGTCGGAATCGTCATGTTCAGATCACCTTCGCGCGCATCAGGTCGTTGGTGTTGAGCGCGCCGATCAGGCGGCCCTCGGCGTCGTGGACCAGCAGCGTGGTGATGCAGGCTTCTTCCATCAGCGTGGCGGCCTCGACCGCCAGCGCATCGGCGCGCACGCTGCGCGGCCGGATACCACGCAGGAGTTGCGCGGCGGTCAGCGTGCGCAGGTCAGTGCCCTGCTCGACCGCACGGCGCAAGTCGCCGTCAGTGAAGACGCCAATCGCCTGGCCGTCAGCATCGACGATGGCGGTCGCACCCAGGCCCTTGGCGCTCATCTCGCGCATCATCTCGACACAGCCGGCCTCGGGCGTGACCCGCGGCACTGCATCACCCTGCCGCATGATGTCGTGGACATGCGTGAGCAGTTTGCGGCCGAGCGCGCCGCCGGGATGCGAGCGCGCAAAGTCCTCGGCACGGAAGCCGCGTGCGTCGAGCAGCGCCACCGCCAGCGCGTCCCCCAGCGCCAGTTGCGCCGTGGTGCTGGCCGTGGGGGCGAGGTTGAGAGGACACGCTTCCTGTGCCACGCGGTTCGATAGCACCAGATCCGCGTGCGACGCCAGCGTCGAATCAGGCCGGCCGGTCATGCCCACCAGCGTCACGCCCAGTCGCTTGAGCGCCGGCAGGATCGCGGCCAGCTCGTCGCTCTCGCCCGAGTTGGAGATCGCCAGCACCACATCGCCGCGGGTGACCATGCCGAGGTCGCCGTGGCTGGCCTCGGCGGGGTGGACGAACAGCGCCGGCGTGCCCGTGGAAGCGAGCGTCGCGGCGATCTTGCGCCCGACATGGCCACTCTTGCCCATGCCCATCACGACAACCCGGCCTGTGCTGCGCAGGATGGTCTCGACCACTGTGGCGAAACCCGCACCCTGCTGGTCTTGAAGTTGCAACAACGCCTCGGCCTCGATACGCAAGGTCTGACAGGCCATGCGGATGGCCCGCTCGGCATCGAAGGTGGAGGCGGGGTGGACAGAGGTCACGGAGTCTCGGGCCAAGGCAGAGGCCGAGGCTGAATTAGGATAGGGCGATTCTAGGACGGTGCATGGCCAGCAATCTCGATCTCGCGCTCCTCTACCTGCTCGCCGCCGTGCTCGGTGTCGTGGGCTGTCGGCTGCTGAAGCTGCCGGCGATGCTGGGCTACCTGATCGTCGGCGTGCTGATCGGGCCGAACGCGCTGGCACTGGCGCGGGACTCGGCCGGCATCCGCTACCTGGCTGAGTTCGGCGTCGTCTTCCTGATGTTCGTCATCGGGCTGGAGTTCAACCTGCCCAAGCTGCGCAGCATGCAGCGGCTGGTGTTCGGCCTGGGAGCCGGTCAGGTCGTGCTGACCGTTCTGGGCGCAGCGTTGGGCAATGTGCTGCTGGCCGTGCTGTTCAAGCTGCTCGGACAGCCGTGGCAGTTGAGCTGGCAAGGGGCGGTGGCACTCGGCGCCGCAATGGCCATGTCCAGCACCGCCATCGTGGTCAAGATGATGGCCGAGCGGCTGGAACTGGAGAGCGAGCACGGCCGCAATGTCATGGGCGTGCTGCTGTTCCAGGATCTGGCGGTCGTGCCGCTGCTGGTGCTGATCCCCTCGCTGGCCGACGGCGGTGACGATCTGTGGCGCACGCTGGGCAGCGCGCTGGTGAAGGCGGTGCTGCTGCTGACGCTGCTGCTGTGGGGGGGGCAGCGGGTGATGCGCTGGTGGCTGACGCTGGTGGTGCGGCGCAAGAGCGAAGACCTGTTCATCCTCAACATCCTGCTCATCACGCTCGGCCTGTCGTGGCTGACCGAACACGCCGGGCTGTCGCTGGCCCTGGGCGCCTTCGTGGCCGGCATGCTGATCGCCGAGACCGAGTTCAAGCACCAGGTGGAAACCGACATCCGGCCCTTCCACGACGTGCTGCTCGGGCTGTTCTTCATCACGATCGGGATGAAGCTCGACTGGCGGCCGGTGCTCGACCAGTGGCCGCTGGTGCTGGTGCTTAGCGCGCTGCCGGTGCTGGCCAAGGCGGGGCTCGTGGCGGTGCTGGCACGGCTGTTCGGCTCGGCGCCAGGGGTGGCGATCCGCACGGGGCTGTATCTGGCGCAGGCGGGCGAGTTCGGCTTCGTGCTCCTGACACTCGGCGCCGAGGTGCAGCTCATCAGCGGGCAGTGGATGAGCCCGGTGCTGGCGTCGATGGTGCTGTCGATGCTGGCCACGCCCTTCCTCATCATGGGCAGCAACCGCATCGTGATGCGCTTGTCGGCGACCGACTGGCTGATGCAGTCGGTGCAGCTCACGACGATCGCCAAGAAATCCATGCGCACCGAGGCGCACCTGATCATCTGCGGCTACGGCCGCAGCGGCCAGAACCTGGCGCG
>JBEEMX010000411.1:0-3642 GCA_041192465.1 Pseudomonadota bacterium
CGCCACTTTTCCTCACCATGACCGACGCCAGGAGACAGGCACATGCAATTCAAGACATGGATGACCGGCACCCTCGCCGCCGCCGCGCTGGTCGCGATGGCGCCGGCGCAGGCGGATGAAACCCTCACCGTCTGGTGGGGCAAGGGCTACTACAAGTCCGAGGACGACGCGCTGTTCAACGCGATCAAGAAGTTCGAGGCCAAGAACAAGGGCGTCAAGATCGAGCTGTCGCTGTACGCGCCGCAGGAAATGATCCCGAAGTCGGTCGCCGCGCTCGACGCCGGCAACCCGCCCGACGTGGCCTATGGCGACGTGTACGACTTCCAGGTCACCGCCAAGTGGGCCTATGACGGCAAGCTCGAAGATGTCTCGTCCATCATCGACCCGCTGCGCAACAAGTTCGAGGCGCAGGCGCTGTCCACCACCTTCCTGCTGAACAACGCCGAAGGCGGCAAGCGCGCGTACTACGCCTTCCCGATCAAGCAGCAGACCATGCACATCCAGTACTGGAAGGACATGCTGGCCGACGCGGGCTACAAGGAAAGCGACATCCCGACCGGCTGGAAGGACTACTGGAACTTCTGGTGCGAGAAGGTCCAGACCGGCTACCGCCAGAAGACCGGCAAGCGCGCCTACGGCACCGGCTTCCCGATGGGCGTGGATTCGAGCGACTCGTTCTTCTCGTTCCTGACCTTCATGGACGCGCACAACGTCAAGCTGGTCAACGACTCCGGCAAGCTGCTGGTCGATGACCCCGCCGTCCGCCAGGGCCTGATCAACGCCGTCACCGACTACACCAGCGTCTACACCAAGGGCTGCACCCCGCCGTCGGCCACCAACTGGAAAGACCCGGACAACAACGTCGCCTTCCACAACAAGACCATCGCGCTGACCCACAACGCGACGATCTCGATCGCGGCGAAGTGGCTCGACGACTCGACCAACGCCACGCTGACCGACGCGCAGCGCGCCGAGGCCAAGAAGAACTACACCGAGCTGATCGCCACCGCCGCGTTCCCGACCAAGCCGGACGGCACCAAGATGCAGTACCGCGCCGCCGTCAAGACCGGCGTGATCTTCAAGGACGCCAAGAACAAGGCGATGGCCAAGAAGTTCGTGGCCTTCCTGCTCGACGAGTCCAACCTGACGCCGTATGTGGAAGGCTCGCTGGGCCGCTGGTTCCCCGTCACCAAGGCGGCGCAGGAAAGCGCGTTCTGGAAGGCTGACCCGCACCGCGTGACCGTCTACAACCAGTTCAAGGCCGGCACGGTGCCGTTCGAATTCACCAAGAACTACAAGTTCACGGTGCTGAACAACGAGAACGTCTGGGCCAAGGCCATGAACCGCGTGCTCAACGAGAAGGTGCCCGTGGACAAGGCCGTGGACGAGATGATCGCCCGCATCAAGGCCGTCGCCGGTAGCTGAGAGACCTTGCCGTGACCGCTGCCCTCGCTTCTGCCGCCGCGTCCCCCCGGACGCGACCGGGTCTCAGCACCTGGACCTTGTGGGGCCGCGCCCTGCTGGTGCCCTACGTGCTGGTGTTCCTGGTGTTCGTGCTCTATCCGGTCGGCTACGGGCTCTGGCTCGCCCGCCACCCGGACAGCTACGTGCGCCTGCTGGACGACCCGATCTTCTACCGCACCGCAATCAACACGCTCATTTTCGTGGTGGTGGCGGTCAACGTGAAGATGGTGGTGGCGATGGGGCTGTCCGGCTTCTTCGTGCAGACGCGCTGGTGGATCAAGATCGTCTCGATGATCTTCATCCTGCCGTGGGCGGTGCCGTCGATCCCGACCATCCTGTCGGTCCGCTTCATGCTCAACCCCGAGTGGGGCGTGGTCAACAGCACCATCTTCCGCCTGACCGGGCTGGACGGGCCGAACTGGCTGAACGATCCGACGCTCGGGTTGAGTTTCGCGATGCTGATGCACATCTGGAAGTCGCTGCCGTTCTGGACGCTGATCCTGGTGGCCGGGCGGCTGGCGATTCCGGGCGAGCAGTACGAGGCGGCGAGCGTGGACGGCTCGACTCGCGGCCAGAAATTCCGCTTCATCACCTGGCCGGCGATGAAAGACCTGTACCTGACCTGCACCATCCTGTCGATGATCTGGACGCTGGGCGACTTCAACAGCGTCTACCTGCTGACGGGCGGTGGTCCGGCCGACCTGACGCATGTGCTGGCGACGCTGGGCATCCGCTACCTGCGGCTGGACCAGATCGACCTCGCGATGGCCTCGCTGGTGGTGGCGCTGCCGCTGGTGCTGCCGCTGGTGTGGGTGATGATGAAACGACTGTCCAAGTGAGCCATCCATGAGCCGCGCCCGCTTCACCCTGAAGTCCATCAGCCGCGAGGCGCAGTTGCTGCTCGTCGGCATCCCCGTGCTGCTGTGGACGCTGATCCCCATCTACCACCTGGTGCTGTTCGCGATCTCGCCGCGCGACAAGGCCACCTCCGGGCGCCTGTGGCCACAAGACCCGACGCTGTCCAACTTCGACATCGTCTTCAACCAGAAACATTTCTACCTGCACCATTTCTGGCAGCAGCTCGGCAACTCGCTCTTCATCGCTGTCTCGGTCGGTGCGATCACGCTGTTCGTGGCGACCTGCGCCGCGTTCGCGATCAGCCGCTTGAAGGTCCGCGGCGGGCGCACGGTGATGAACCTGGCGCTGATGACCTACTTCATCCCGGCCGCGTTCCTCGCCGTGCCGATGTACAAGACGATGGCCACCTACGGGCTGCTGAACAACCGCTGGTCGCTGATCCTGGCGATGGTGACGATCGCGTCGCCCTACTGCATCTGGGTGCTCAAGCAGGCGTCCGACAAGCTGCCGTGGGAGCTGGACGAGGCGGCGCGCATCGACGGGGCCTCGCCGATGCAGTTGTTCCGGCTCGTGTACCTGCCGCTGATGGTGCCGTCGCTGGTTGCTGTCGGGACTTACGCGCTGCTGCTGGCCTGGAACGAGTACCTCTACGGCTTCCTGCTGCTGTCCAACGAAGCCGATCTGACGCTGGCGGTCGCGCTCGGCAACTTCCTGGCGGCGGACGACTCGCCCTGGGAGCTGCTGATGGCCACCGGGCTGGTCTACGCGCTGCCGCCGGCCGCGATCTACTACACCTTCAAGCGATACATGGTGTCCGGCCTGACGGCTGGCGCAGTGAAAAGTTGAGAACACACCGATGGCATCCGTCTCCTTTCGCAACGTCCAGAAAACCTACGGCAACAAGGTCAAGGTCATCCACGGCCTGAGCTTCGACATCACCGACGGCGAGTTCGTCGTGCTCGTCGGCCCGTCGGGCTGTGGCAAATCGACCCTGCTGCGCATGCTCGCCGGGCTGGAAGAGATCACCGACGGCGAGGTGCTGATCGACAGCACGGTCGTCAACGAGCTGGAGTCCAAGGACCGCGACATCGCGATGGTCTTCCAGAGCTACGCGCTGTACCCGCACATGACGGTCGGCGAGAACATGGGCTTCAGCCTGCGCCTGCGCAACGCGCCGCAGTCCGAGATCGACCGCCGCGTCAACGATGCCGCCAAGATCCTCAACCTCGACACCCTCCTCGACCGCCATCCCCGCGAACTCTCCGGCGGCCAGCGCCAGCGCGTGGCGATGGGCCGGGCGATCGTGCGCGACCCGAAGGT
>JBEEMX010000412.1:0-3638 GCA_041192465.1 Pseudomonadota bacterium
TCACCACCAGCAGCGCCTTGCCGTCCAGGGTGTGTTCCTGCACGTCAGCGTCGGTCAGCAGGTTGACGCTGACCTTTTGCCGGTTGTTCAGGTTGTTGAAGAGTTCGGTGCGCAGCTTGTCCGGGTTCTCCACGCCGACCAGTTCGAACCGGCCCTTGCGCTCGCGCACGCCCAGCAGCAGCACGCCGCCGTCGGTGTTCGCCATGGCGCTGTAGGTGGGCCAGAAGTCATCAGGCACGGCGCCTTTGCCATCACGGCCGTTGGCGAGTTTGCATTCGAGCGTGGACGATTCGCGGAGCAGCGCCAGGTCGGAGGTGGTGCGCAGTGGAATCACACGGGCTCCTCGGTGGCTGGGGGTTACAGCACTGCCTCCAGACTGGGGCGCTGCTTGGTCATGAATGCTAATGCTTGGAGGGGTACACCCTAAAATCATCTGCTCGCCTGCACACACCAAGCCATGTCCGCTGCCGCTCTTCCCATCACCGACCGCAAGATCCGCTTCGCCCTGGTGGGCTGCGGACGCATCGCCCAGAACCACTTCGGCTCGCTGCAGCAGCACGCCGAGCGCGCCGAACTCGTCGCCGTCTGCGACACGGTGCCCGAACGCGCCGAGGCATCCTCCGCCAAAACCGGCGCCCGTGCGTTCACCTCGCTCGACACGATGCTCGCCGAAAGCGACGCCGACATCGTGGTCCTCACCACCCCGAGCGGCCTGCACTCGCAGCAAGCGGTGCGTGTCGCCCGTGCTGGTCGCCATGTGCTCAGCGAGAAGCCGATGGCGACGAAGTGGGACGAGGGCATGGCGATGGTGCGCGAATGCCGCGACGCGGGCGTGAAGCTGTTCGTCGTCAAGCAGAACCGGCTGAACGCGACGATGCAGCTCCTCAAGAAGGCCATCGACGACAAGCGGTTTGGCCGCATCCACATGGTCACGGTCAACGTGTTCTGGACCCGCCCGCAGAGCTATTACGACGAGGCGCCGTGGCGTGGCCGCTGGGACATGGACGGCGGCGCGTTCATGAACCAGGCGAGCCACTACGTGGACATGGTGGACTGGCTGGTCGGGCCGGTGGACAACGTGCATGCCTACACCGCGACGCAGGGCCGCGACATCGAGGCGGAGGACTCGGGCGTGATGAGCCTGCGCCTGCGGGCGGGCGGCTTGGCGAGCATCAACGTGACGATGCTGACGTATCCGAAGAACCTCGAAGGCTCGATCACGGTGCTGGGCGAGCGCGGCACGGTGCGCGTCGGCGGCGTGGCGATCAACGACATCCAGCACTGGGAGTTCGACACGCCGACGCCGGAGGACGCGCAGATCAAGGCGGCGAGCTACGCGACCACCTCGGTCTACGGCTTCGGGCATCCGCTCTACTACGCCAACGTCATCGACACGCTGCGCGGCGAGGCGCACGCGGAGGTCGATGGCTACAGCGGGCTGCGGTCGCTGGAGGTGCTGATCGCGGGGTATCGGAGTGCGCGGGATGGGGTGCGGGTGGGGTTGCCGCTGGTGTTCTGATCAAGTCTGCCAATCGGTGTAGAGCATGCGCTCGACCTCCAGCATCGTGACTGGAAACTGACGCAGCAATTCCAGCAAGCCCGGCTGTTCGACCAGATCGACCTGGTTGAGTGCGGCTTGTTCATGGGTTTGGGCATTGAAAAATTGGTTCGTCACGCCCACTTTGCGAAACACCGTGTCCGGATGGCGCCTGCGGTAAAAGGCTTCTCCGCCGACCACCTCCTTCACGGTGTCCCACCCCAGCCGCCCACCTTCCCGACTGTTGGTCTTGGTCTGCAGCAGAACACCCTGCACCCCTCCGATTGCCACCACATCCACCCCGTTGTCCCCAGAAGCCGGTGTGCAGTAGCAGGTTCCGAACCCTTGTTTCTGCCACAGGATCGCAATCAAGCCTTCGAAATAGCGGCCATCCATGCGCAACACCAGATCCGCAGTGACCGGCTCATCCAGCCCTCTGGCCTGATCTGGTGGCACCTGATCGCCCAGATCACCGAAATCGCCGGGTCCAATGTCACCGGAACCGTTGAGCATGTCCTGCGCCAGCCCGCGCTTGCTGGTCAGCAGCCGATCCAGCTTGACATCAAAGGTGCAGAAATCGTCAGCCTGCACGACCGGGTAGTACACGAACACATCCTTCGTCTGGCCGATGCGGTAGGCCCGGTCTGTTGCCTGGTCTTCCTTGGCCGGATTCCAGGTCCGGGTGTAATGGACTACGTGGTTGGCTGCCTGGATGTTGACGCCAAAGCCGACAGCAACCGGCGACAGGATGATGACGCCAAACCCCGGCTGCAACTGGAATGCCTTGATGCGCTTCTGCCGGCTGGCCTCGTGGCCAACCGCCGCGCTGGTGTCGCCATTGATGATGTCCGCACGCAGGCCGAATGCCTCGGCAATGTAGTGTTGCAGCAGGCGCTGGATGTTGCGGAACTCGCAGAACACGATGACCTTTTCCTGGCGCGTTCGGATGCGATCGAGTTGCCCCAGCAGCCAATCCAGCTTCGGCGCCTTGGCACGGTACGCAGCGATCGGCTCGGGCTTGAACGCCGTCATGCCCGGGCGGCAGGGGTCCGTGCAGATCAGCCGCAGGTAGTGCAGCAGGCTCAGGTGGTTCCGGAAAGGTGTCCCCGCTTCAGGATCATTCCGCGACTTGAAGGCATTGATCGCCTGCGCGTACAGGTGGCGCTGGGCCATCGACAGCGGCAAGCGGGCACAGGACGCATCGGTCATCTTGCGTGGCAGATCCTTGGCGACCTCTGCCTTGGTTCGGCGCAGGAGCTGTGGCGCGATGCGGGCGCGCAGTTCCTCGACCCGCGCTTGCTCCTCGTCCGTGCGGGCTTCGATCGGCTTGCGATAGCGCCGACCGAATGCGTTCAACGTGCCCAGCAAGCCGGGCTGGATGAAGTCGAACAGGCACCACAGATCGGCCAGCGTGTTTTCGACGGGCGTGCCGGTGCAGGCGATCCGGAAATCGGCATTCTGTTTCTTGGCGGCCCGCGTCACCATCGCCGCAGGGTTCTTGATGCGCTGGGCCTCGTCGCACACCATCACCGACCACCGCTGGGCCGCGAACGAAAACTCCAGATCGCGCAAGGTCTCGTAGGTGGTCAGCACGAGTCGGGCCGAGCCGATCCAATTCGGCTGCAGGAAACGCACCAGCCCATCCTCGGTGCGCAGACGCTCATCGATGGCCTCGCGCGGGACACGCAATTTTTTCAGATCGGCACCATAGGCGGTCAGGACGGGCAGCGTGCCTGGTGGGAAGAACTTGTCCACTTCCTCCTTCCAGTTTTCCAGCAGCGACACGGGTGCCACGACCAGCATCGGATCACCTTGCGGCTGCCGCTCGTTCAAGCGGACCATGAACGACAACAGTTGCAGTGTCTTGCCCAGCCCCATGTCGTCGGCCAGCACGGCGCCGCGCACCTGATGGGAGGAACGCAGGCGGTGCAGATGCTGCAACCAGGCCAAACCGTCGTGCTGGTGCGCAAGCAGCGCCGTGCCTTGCCTGAAACGGGTGGGCAACTCCGGCGCCGCAGGCTGGACCAGCAGCGTCTGGCGGCGTGATTCGTCGTGGTCGAGGGTGTCGATGTTGGGCCGCAGCACCAGGGTTTTGCCATCC
>JBEEMX010000413.1:0-3857 GCA_041192465.1 Pseudomonadota bacterium
CGGGTAGGCGTAGAAGCCGCGCCCCGACTTGCGCCCGAGCAAGCCGCCATCGACCATCTCGCGCTGCACCAGCGACGGCACGAACCGCTTGTCGTAGAAATTCGCCTCGTAGACCGACTGCGTCACCGAGAAGTTGGTGTCGTGCCCGATCAGGTCCATCAGCTCGCACGGCCCCATGCGGAAACCGGCTGCACGCAGGCAGGCATCGAGCACCGCTGGCGTTGCCGCTTGTTCGAGCAACAGCGCCAGCGTCTCGGCGTAGTACGGCCGGGCGATGCGGTTGACGATGAAGCCGGGCGTCGAGCGGGCGTGGACCGGCGTCTTGCCCCAGACCTTCGACGACGGCCGGCGCGGTCTGCAGCCCGGAGACGACCTCGACCAGCTTCATCAGCGGCACCGGGTTGAAGAAGTGCATCCCGACCAGCCGCTCAGGGTGCGCCAGGCCGTTGGCGATGGCGGTCACCGAGATCGACGAGGTGTTGGTCGCCAGCACGCAGTCGGCGGCGACGATGCCCTCCAGTTGCTTGAACAGCGCCCGCTTGACATCGAGCTTCTCGACGATGGCCTCGACCACCAGCCGCACAGGCGCTGCCTCCTCGATCACGGTGACCGGCGTGATGCGCAAGAGCGTCTGCGCGACCGACTCGGCGGTCAGCTTGCCCTTGGCGACGAGCGTGTCGAGGCTCTTGGCAAGCTTGGTTTTCGCTTCGGCGGCAGCGCCTTCGCGGGCGTCATGCAGCAAGACCGGGTGGCCTGCCTGCGCCGCGACCTGCGCAATGCCGGCGCCCATGATGCCGGCGCCGATGACCAGCATCGGGGCAAGGTTCAATGGAGGAATCGAGGTCATCGTCATGGTCGTGTTCGGGGTCGTCATTGCGGAATCCAGTTGGCGGGCCGCTTGCCCAGGAAGGCCGCAAAGCCTTCGCGGGCCTCGTCGGTGCCGCGCACGCGGGCGATGGTCTGCGCGGTGAGTTCGCGCACCTCGGGCGTGATCGGGCCGACTTCCAGTTGCCCGAACAGCGTCTTGATCTCGCGCTGCGCGTTCGGGCCACCCGCGAGCAGTTCTTTCAAGGTGGCATCGACTGCAGCGTCCAGCCCGTCCAGCGTGACAACCTGCTGCACCAGCCCGATCGCCAGCGCCTCGGGTGCGGCGATGCGCGTCGTCGTCAACGCCAGCCGCTTGGCGTGGCGCTTGCCGACCGCGTTGGTCACATACGGGCCGATGACCGAGGGCAGGATGCCGAACTTGGCCTCGCTGACCGAGAAACTGGCGTTGTCCGCCGCGATGGCGATGTCACACGCGCACGCCAACCCCACGCCACCGCCCAGCGCCGCCCCCTGCACCCGCGCCACCGTCGGCTTCGGGCAGGACGCGATGCGCGCCAGCATCCCGGCGAACTTGCGCGCATCAGCGACGTTCCACTCGACCGAGGCGGTGCTGGCGCGCTGCATCCACTGCAGGTCGGCGCCGGCGCTGAAGTGCTTGCCCTCGCCGGCCAGCACGATCACGCGCACGGCGTCATCGGCGGCGAGCTGGGCAAAGGCGGCATCCAGCTCGGCGATCATCGCTTCGTCGAACGCGTTGAACACCGCCGGGCGGGACATCGTGACCTGGGCGACGCCGGGTTGGCGGGAGGTGATGGACAGGGTGGGCACGCGGGTTCCTTGTGGTCAATCGGTCGATGGTTGGTCAGTCACTCGGCCTCACCGCCGATGTCGGGCAGCCGCTCGATCTCGGCGGCCAGCACCTCGATGCTCGGCAGCGCCTGCGCCACGGCATCCGGCAGCGCAGTACGGTAGGTCGAAACGCCCATCGGGGTCTGCACGCCCCGCAAGGCGTACTCGACCATCGTCTTTTTCTTGCTCTTGCAGAGGATGAGTCCGATGGTCGGCGCGTCGTGGGCGGGGTCGCGCACGAGGTCGTCCACCGCCGCGAGGTAGCCATTGAGCTGGCCGGTGTACTCGAACTTGAACTCGGTGTTCTTGAGTTCGATGACGACGTAGCAGTGCAGCTTGAGGTGGTAGAACAGCAAGTCGATGTAGAACTCGTCGCCCTCGATGTCGAGCTTGTACTGGCTCCCTACGAAGGCAAAACCGACACCCAGCTCGATCAGGAAATCCCGCAGGTGCTGGACGAGTCCCTTCTCGATGGCGCGCTCGTTGGCGGCGTCCGTGAGGCCGAGGAAATCGAAGGCGTAGGGATCTTTGAGGAGATCGCGGGCCAGATCGGACTGCGGTGCGGGGAGCGTGCGCTCGAAGTTGGTCTGCGCGGCGCCGAATCTTCGGTGGGCCTGGGACTCGATCTGCATCTCCAGGATGGAGCGGCTCCAGCCGTGCTCGGTGGTCTTCTTGATGTACCACTCGCGGGTAGGACGGTCCTTGATCTTCTCGATGAGGACGCAGTTGTGCTTCCACGGAATTTGGTCACCAGGCTGGTGACCAATTGAGCCATCTGGCCAAGCCTCCGCGTACATGGCCATGTACTTGAGGTTCGTGAGCGACAAGCCCTTCATGTCCGGGAACTCGGAACGCAGGTCTTTCGCGAGCTGCTCCAGCACCTTGGTGCCCCAGTTCTGGGTGGCACGTCGGGCAACGATCTCCGAGCCAATCCGCCAATACAGGCGAATCAGCTCGCTGTTGACCGCCAAGCTCGCCTTGATGCGGGCCGTGCGGATCTGCTCCTTGAGGGTCTGGAGCCACTGGGCATAGTCTGTCTGCGCGAGCGTCATGGCCGCGCGACTCAGTACGTTTCCAGGTGCAACCGCCCCTGCGCCTTGAGCGCCGCCCCCACCGTGTCCCAGTGCAACCCCGCCTGCTGCGCCACATCGCGCAGCGCCAGCACGACGCCCTCCTCCATCGCCTTCAGCCCGCAGACGTAGAAGTACGCATTCGGGTCGGCCAGCAACAGCGCCAGATCCGCCGCCCGCTCGCGCAGCGCGTCCTGCACGTACCGCTTCGGCTTGCCCGCTTCCCGCGAGAAGGTGAAGCTGGTGTCGATGAAGTCCTTGGGCAGCGTCTGCAGCGGGCCGAAGTACGGCAGCTCCTCCTTGGTGCGGGCGCCGAAGAACAGCATCAGCTTGCCGCCCTCGAACTTGCCGCTCGCCCGCAGCCGGCGCCGCCACTCGGTCATCGCCCGCATCGGCGCCGAACCCGTGCCGGTGCAGATCATCACGAGGTGCGACTTCGGGTGGTTCGGCATCAGGAAGCTGGTGCCGAACGGGCCGATCACCTGCACCTTGTCGCCGACCTGCAGGTCGCACATGTAGTTGCTGCCCACGCCGCGCACCGGCCGGCCCTGGTGGTCCTCCAGCACGCGCTTGATGGTCAGCGAGACGTTGTTGTAGCCAGGGCGCTCGCCGTTGCGCGGGCTGGCGATCGAATACTGGCGGGCGTGGTGGGCGCGGCCCTTGTCGTCCACGCCGGGCGGGACGATGCCGATCGACTGGCCTTCGAGCACCGGGAACGGCATCGCGCCGAAGTCGAGCACGACGTGGTGCGTGTCGTAGTCGCTGCCCGCTTGCTGGCCGACCTCGGTGACGCGCACGTTGCCGGTCACGGTGGCCGTCACCGTCTTCTCGGCCCCCTTCGGGCCGTAGAGGTTGGTGTAGGCGTGCGCGGCGGACCACGGCGGCAGCGTGGCACCGTACTGCGCGCTGTTGAACGCGGTCTCGCCATCGGCGGCGGCCGGCAGCGAGACGGGCGCGGGTTCGATGTCCGGCGCCGCGCCGTCGGCCACCCCGGCTTCGGCCAACTGCTCCGGCGTCAGCTCGGCGGGCAGCTCTTCCCATTCGAGCTGCACCTCGGGCGTGTAGGCCATCACCCGCGGCATCACCCGCCAGTTGTCGATCGAGCCGGTC
>JBEEMX010000414.1:0-4339 GCA_041192465.1 Pseudomonadota bacterium
CTGCAGACCTACTTCACCGCGGGCGTGAAGGAAGTGCGCGCCTGGACCATCCACGTCGGCGACACCGCGCCGCAGGCGGCGGGCGTGATCCACACCGACTTCGAGAAGGGCTTCATCCGCGCCCAGACGATCGCGTTCGAGGACTTCATCGCCTTCAAGGGCGAGCAAGGAGCGAAGGACGCCGGGAAGATGCGGGCGGAAGGCAAGGAGTACGTGGTCAAGGATGGGGATGTGCTGAACTTCCTGTTCTCCTGACCTGGCCCGTGTTCACCCGAAGTGGTAACCCTCTGCGGCCACCACCCGCCATGATCCATCCCCTGGCAGCTCCAGCACCCACCGGTGAAACGGCAGGATCGCCGGCCGGTGGCTGATGCTGACTGGCGTGCTGCCGATGCCAGCGAGCTGGGCGTACAGCAGCGCCTCGTTGGCGGCGTCGAGCGCGCTGGAGGCTTCGTCCAGCATCACGTAGCGCGGCCGCGCCAGCAGCACCCGCGTGAACGACAGCCGCTGCTGCTCGCCCACCGAGAGCACCTTGGCCCAGTCGCGCTCGGCGTCCAGCCCGCCGACGCGCTCGTCCAGGCCGGGCAGGTTGACCTGGTGCAGCAGGGCGCGCAGCTCCTCGTCGGTGACTTCGCGCTCGGGGTGCGGGTAGAGCATCTGGCTGCGCAGCGTGCCCGGTGACAGGTAGGGCTGCTGCGGCAGGAACAGCATCTCCTCGTGGCCTGGCCGCACGACCCGCCCCGCGCCGGTCTGCCACAACCCGGCCAGTACCCGCAGCAGCGAACTCTTGCCGCAGCCGCTCGGCCCGGTGATGAGCAGGCCCTCGCCGGGTGCGATGGCGAGCGTGACCCTGCTCCAGCGCGAGCTGCGGGCCATCGGCGGTCGCGATGCCGGGTTCGGCGTCGCGCAGGGTCTGGTCGTCGAGCGCCTGCGAGAAGGAGTCGAGCCGGCTCACGCCTGCGCCGAAGCGGCTCAGGCTCTCGAAGTGCTGCACGATCAGCGTCAGCGCGCCCAGGATCGCCGTGAACGCGCCCGCGGCCTGCACCGCCCGGCCCACCTCCATGCGGCCCGACAGCACCTCGTCCGCGATGATGACGCTGGGCAGCGCCAGCATGAGGAAGCTGTGGGCGTACTGGAACAGGTTGAGGTTGAATTGCCAGCGCAGCACCTGCCGGAAATTCTCCAGCAGGTCCGCGAAACGCTGCCGCAGGCTGGTCAGCTCCTGCGCCTCGCCGCTGTGGAAAGCGATCGACTCGGCGTGTTCGCGCACCCGCACCAGCCCGAAGCGGAAATCGGCCTCCCGCCGCAGTTGCCGGAAGTTCAGCGCGATCAGCCGCCGCCCGAACACCGACCCGGTGAACCAGGTGCCGATGAGCGCATAGCCGATCAGGAATCCGACCAGCGGCCGCGAGATGGTCCACAGCACGCCGGTGAACGCCACGAGGTCGATCACCGCGCCCAGCAGCACCATCAGGAAGTACAGCGACTGCGAGGTGAAGCTGTGGACATCCTCGGCGATGCGCTGGTCGGGGTTGTCGATGCCTGCGTGGGCGTTGAGGTGGTAGTAGGCGCGGCGGCTGAAGTAGCGCTGCAGCAGGTGGTCGGTGAGCCAGCGCCGCCACTGCATGCCCAGCGTGTCGCGCACGAAGTAGTAGCAGGCGTACAGCGGCACGGCGGCCACCAGGATCACGCTGAAGCGCCGTATCGCGGCCCAGAACCGGTCGGCGTCGCCCGCGGCCAGCGCGGAGGTGAACTCGCCCGTCTCCTGGTTGAACAGCACGTTGAAGCCAGTCTGCCCCAGCAGCAGCACGATCAGCAGCGCCACCATGGCCCGGGCGCGTACCCGCTCGTCGGACCGCCAGTAGGGCGCGGCGATGTGGACGAAACGTTGCCAGAGGTGGCGGTCGGCGCTTGGTTCGTCGGGGAGGCTCATTCCGGGAACGTCAAGTGCATCCGGTGCGCGGTGTGCGGGCATCGACGCGCCACAGCACGCCGTTGCGTCCCTTGTACACCTCCTCGATCCCGGCCAGCGCCGGCATCGGTTTCCAGGCCAGGTCCGCGATGAACCAGACCGTGCCGGGTGCGCAGAGCAGCCGCCCGGCCAGGCCCGTGCGCCAGAGCTGGCGGGCGGCGGCTGGCGGATCGAAGCGGCCAGCGTCGCTCAGCTCCTTGCGCCAGTTGTCGGTCCGGGCGATGTCCGGATCGTCCCAGTCCGACAGCACGATCGGCGGCTGCGTCAGGCCGGCGTAGAAGGGCACGTCGAAAAACGCGCCTTCCACGAACACCACGCGCTCGTCCGGCTGGCGCAGGCGGGCCAGTGCCTCGCCCAAATCGCGGTGCGAGTGCGGTGCCTGCCAGGCCAGTGCCGCGACGATGCCGACGCAGAGCAACGCCGCCGCCGGCATCACCTTGCGCCAGACCTGTCCACGCGCCACCGCCAGCCCCAGCAGCCCGCACAGTGGCGCCAGCGCCGGCAGCGCGTAGCCGACCAGCTTGGATGTTGGCAGCGAGAAGAATCCGACGATCGCCACCAGCCACCAGAGGTACAGGCCGCGTTGCAGACCCGGTGCAGGGTGGCGCCAGGCCGCCGGCAGCCAAAGGCTCCATGGCAGTGTCAGTAGCGGCATGACTGCGGCGTAGAACCACAGCGGCTGCGCGTTGTTGAATCCGGCCTGTGCGAAGCGGCGGACGTGCTGCTCCATGAAGAAATAGTCGAAGAAGCCGGGATAGCGGAGCTGCATCGCCACGAACCACGGCGCCGCGATCAGCAGGAAGACACCCACCGCCAGCGGGTGCATCAGCCCCAGGCACTGCCGCCAGCGACGCTGTGCCAGCAGCCACGGCCCGACCACCAGCACCGGCAGCACCACGCCGATCAGCCCCTTGGCCAGCACCGCCAGCGCCATCGCGCCCCAGGCGGCGAGCAGCCAGCGCAGGTCGGTGCGCGCCGGGTCGTCCACCGCGCGCTGGCCGCACAGGATCGCCACCGTGATCAGCCCGGCGACCAGCATGTCGTGGTTGGCGTACTGGCCGCCGATGAAGAAAAACGGCGTCGTCGCCATCACGCCCAGCGCGATCAGCGCCTCGCGCAGGCCGACACGGCGGCGCAGGTCGAGGAACAGTGCCGCACCCATCAGCCACGCGCCCAGCACCGGCGCTATGCGCGCGGCGAAGGCGTGGACACCGAACAGTTGCATGCCCGCGATGTCCAGCCAGTACATCAGCGGCGGCTTGTGGAAAAAGGGCAGCCCGAGCAGCGTCGGCACCAGCCCGTCGCCGCGCAGCATCTCGCGGGCGACTTCGGCGTAACGCCCCTCGTCGGGCAGCAGCAGCGGGCGCAGCCATCCCGTGACCAGCAGCCACAGGGCCAGCAGCACGAGGGTTCGGGCAAGGGTCAGGGAATGGGAACGTGGTGTGGTCATCGCGAAGGCCAATCTAACGCCGATTATCGGCGCCAGGCTACCTGCGGGAGGGGGCTGCGTTCACGCCCCTGCAGGCGTCTCCTCGACGGGTCTGGCCACAGGCTCCGGGGTGGCGATCGGGGTGGGCACGGGCACTGGTGCGGCGGCCGATTTTTGGTACACGCGGACGTAATCCACTTCCATGCGGTCCGGGAAGGCGTTGGGGTTGACTGCGCCTCCCAGCGATCCACCAACGGCCAGATTCAGCAGCAGATACTGCGGCACATCGAAGGGCCAGGCGTCCTGACCGAGTGCGCCGCGGGTGGCCTGGTAGTGCGGCACGCCATCGACACCCATCGTGATGCTGTCGGCGGTCCAGGTGAGGTAGTAGTTGTGGAAGGCGGTGCAAGCATCTGGCAGACGGATCGAATACGCCGGGGGCAAATCGCCGCTGCGGGCCGAGTGCAGCGCGCTGAACACCCGGTCGGGCGTGTTGCCGACGTGTTCCATGATGTCGATCTCGCCGTCGGTCGGCCAGCGGCCGCTCTCTGCCAGCATCCAGATGGCCGGCCAGGTGCCGCCTCCGCAGGGCAGTTTGGCGCGGATCTCGAAGTGGCCGTGGGTCCAGCTCGCCTTGCCGCGTGTGACCAGCCGCGCCGAGCTGTACGCCTGTCCGCCCCAGTCCGGGAGGGCGCTGAGGTCTTCCTTGCGGGCCGTGATGACCAGACTTCCGGCACTGATCTCGGCATTTTCCGGGCGGTCACGGGCGTAGTACTGCAGTTCGTTGTTGTACCAACCGAGGCGGTTGCGGTCGGTGTCGTGGTCCCAGTGGGTCGGGTCGGGTCGTCCGTCTGTGTTGAATTCATCGGCCCAGACCAGGTTGTAGCCCTCAGGGATGGCCACCGTTTCGGGATTCACCCCCGTGTCAGTGCTGCCAC
>JBEEMX010000415.1:0-3623 GCA_041192465.1 Pseudomonadota bacterium
GCCAAGCACGCGCTCGGCAAAGTGCAGTCCTGGGTGGCGCTGAACGACGGTGCCAAGCTCAAGGCCCGCACCAGCGAACTGCCCTTCATGGTCCACGCCAACGGACTGGGACAAGCAGCGGCCTTCTTCAAGAGCAAGAAGAACAAGGACGGCTACGACGTGGTGCTGCTGGCGCTGCAAAGCTGGCTGGCCGAGCCGAACCGCCCGTTCGCCGGCAAGACCGACCTGATGCGCGCCATCGTCGAGGCCGACCTGTCCACCTACCGCCTCGCGCAGGCGGAGGCGATGGCCTACATGGACTGGGTGAAGAAGTTCGCCAGTGCCTACCTCGACACCGACAAGAAGGGCTGACCCGTGCCGTCATCCACCTTTCCGTTCTACCGGGGCAGCGCCGATCAGGCCCGGCAGATCGACACCCTGAACCCCGAGCTGCCGCAGGCCAACGTCGGGCTGTGGTTCACGCGCTTCTACGATGGTTTCGACCCGGCTTGGGAGATCGACGCCCGCAGCAAGGGCGACTTCATCAAGGCCACCGCCGCCCTGTCGGACAAGCAGGACAAGGCCAGCACCGAACGGCTCAAGGCGTTCGCGGTGCGGCAGAAGACGCTGTGCGAGGCGCTGGGCGGCCAGTGCGTGACGCTGACCACCGACGGGCCGCTGGTCACGGGCACGGGCCTGAGCCACCCGGTCGAGAACGGGTTCACCTTCCACCCGACGACGGGGATGCCCTACCTGCCCGCGTCCGGCGTCAAGGGACTGCTGCGGGGGTGGACCGAGGTCTGGGCCGGCCTGTCCGACGACGAGCGGCGCGCGCGTGTGGCGCTGTGGTTTGGTGCCGTCAAGGACAAGGACGGGCAGGGCCAGGACGAAGCCGGGGCGCTGGTGTTCTTCGATGCCGTGCCGGCGGACAGGGTGACGCTGGGTTGTGACGTGCTGACGCCGCACATGGGCGGCTGGTACGAACAGGGCGATCGCCTGTCGGAGCGCAACTTCGCCAGCGTGGCGCCGGGCGACTGGCACAGCCCCGTGCCGTCGCCGTTCCTGGTGCTGGAAAAAGGCGCCAAGCTGCAGTTCGGCATCGCGCCGCGCCTGACCGGGGAGGCCGCGCACGACGCCCACGCCCGTGCCGCCGTCGGGCTGGCGCTGGCGGCGTTGAAGGCGGCGCTGGAGTGGATCGGCGCCGGGGCAAAGACGGCGGCGGGCTACGGCCGGCTGGTCGATGTCGCCTCACGCCAGGCCGAAGAGCACAAGCAGGCGCTGGCCGAGGCGGGTATCAGCGCGGGGCAGGTGGAATGGCCGGCAGCGGATGTCGCCTGGAACAAGGGCAAGGTCGAACTGACTGTGCGCAGCCCGGACGGCGGGCGCAGCGTGAAGACGCAGCAGCCGGCCCGTGACCTGCGCAGCCAGTTGTCGGCGGCAGACCAGAAAAAGCTCGACAGCGGCAAGACGGTCAAGGCCCACGCCACGGTCGAGCAGCAGGGCAACAACTACACGCTGCAGAGCCTGCGCAGCCTGGGTTGAACCGCCGCCAGCCCTACCCTGCCGACACGAGGGCCGCCCGCAGCAGCGGCCACCACTTCGTGTCGAACCCGACCATCTCCAGCCGATCGGCGGGCAGGCGCAGGGCGCAGCGGCGGTGTTCGCAGCGGGCGGGCGGTTTGCCCGTGGACTCGATGGTCAGCCATTCGGACGCACCACCGACCTGCGCACGCAGCCTGGTGAGGATCTTGGAATGCACGGGCTTGAAGGTTTTGCGGGGTTCGTCGAGGTCTTCGAGGTTTTCGCCGCTGAGTTCATGCAGGAACACCTCGCCGAGACCCTCATCGCCTTCTTCGAGACGCAGCGCGGCACCCGCCGGCAGTTCGCGTTCGTGCAGTCGAGCCAGTGCATACAGACCCAGCACCAGGAACTCCTGCGGCGCCATCTTGACGGTCTCACCGAGCATCTCCACCCGCCCTTCTTGCTGGATGGTGCTCCACACCATCCGCACCTTCGGCGGCTCCAGCGTCGCCTGCGCAAGGCGGATGGCGAAGTCGAAATCCCGCTGCGCCCGCGCGGGCATCTCGCCGAGCATCGACCTCAGCTTGATCACGCTCAGGTCGGCCAGTTGAACGTGGGCGTTGGCGGAATTCGCCACCAGCGTGGTCTGACCCGTCTGCTTGTCCGCGGCGGAGAAATCTCGGGGTGTGCGGGGCGGGTAGAAGAACTGCAGCGCCGGGTTCTCGAACGGATCGCTGACCAGCACATGCGAGAGCCGGTCCTGCGACTCGGCCACGAGCGAGAACGCCTGTCCCATGTAGAAGCTCATGCTCTTGCGCCCGCCGGCCACCGAGGCGTGCAGGTGCGTGCCAGGAACCGACTTCAGTTCGCGCAGCACGCGGTACAGGGTGTTGGCGGCGGCGCGGTTGTCGTCGTCGGTCGTGATGTCCTTGCGGGTGTTGCCGTCCTTGGCGCCGATGAGGTGGATCGTGTCGTCGTCGAAGCGGATCGAGCGGCCGGGCAGGTACTCGCGCACGAAGGCGTGGAAGGGGCCGGTGTCGGGGTTCAGCAGGTCGGTGCGGATGCGATCACGGCCTTTCAGCGTCGTGATGACGTGGACCTCGTCGGGGATGAAATCCTGCTGCGTGACGAGGGCGAACAGGGTCTCGGTGACGATGGCGGGGGACATGCCGGAGACGCAGGCGAGGATGCGGCGGGTCGGGGCGGTGGTGGTCGTGGCGGGCATGGCTTGTCTCCTGTGATTCGGGATTGTGAGCGGTGGGCGCAAGGTCAGCCGAAGATCGAGTCCCACGCCGAAGAGACACCCCAGCCCACCACCGCGGCGAGGGCCAGCGGCGCGGCGACCGTGGCGAGTCCGGCGCCGACACCGATCGCACCCAGCCCGGAGGCCAGAGCCGCCCCGCCCGCCGTGGCGGCGGCGCTGGCAGCGGCCCCGGTGGCGTAGCCCTTGGCGCCGGCCGAGGCGACCGTGGTGGCGACATCGCCCGCGCTGCGGCTGCCGTCGAGCAGATCGGAGACGCCACGCACGGCCTCGGTGCCCGCATCGAGGGCCGCGCCCGCCGCACCGCTGGCGTGGACTGCCCGGAGCGCGGTGTTGGCGCGGATGCCGTTGTTGGCGTAGCTGCGGAGGTAGGTGGTCATGGTGGTCGTTTTCCCTGAAGAGATGGTGTTGTGTGTTGTGGTGTGTGGAGCGTGGTGGGGTGGGGTGGACCTGTGAGGTCAGAACGACCAGCGCGGCCAGGGCGGGGTGGGGATCGGCAGGCGCGGAGACGTGAGGATGCCGAGGGGGCGGATGCCGGTGGCGAGCAGGGCGTCGGGGATGTGGCGGAATTCGGTCATGGCGGGGTGCTCCTGAATCGGTGGGATGGGGTCGTCGGGGGGGTGCGCGGATCAGCGCTTGATGATGATGACGATGGTCTTGAAGAAGCTGGACAGCATGGTGGGGTCTCCTGTGTGGGTGCTGCGTTGAAGCGAGAACTGCAGTGTCTCGCCGCGCATCGACAGGGTGTGGGTTCGGCAACATTGCTGTGTTGCGAGGCCGGCGTTGCACCGGGCCTTGGGGTGGCATCAAGCATCGATGGACGGTTGGCGTGAACCCGCCCCCACCCCAACCCACCCCCCCA
>JBEEMX010000416.1:0-3622 GCA_041192465.1 Pseudomonadota bacterium
GGAAAGCGCAGATGCACGAACCACTCGCGGTACAGCAGGCGGGCGGCGTCTTCGAGCAAGGCGATGCGGCGCTGGTTGGTGGCGATCAGGTCGTCGTAGCCTTCCAAGACTGCGGCAATCGCCTGCTGACTCCGAATTTCAGGAAAACGAACCTCCACCTTGGCCAGTTGTTCACGAGGTAAATGCTTGATAGTCGAGCCAGTGAAATATGGCGCAAAGCCTCCCGATTTTCCAAATTGCAGAAAATAGTAATACAGGAAGCGGCTATCCAAGCAATCGTGCGGACGGATACGGTGCAATGCTTTTTGCAGCATCACTCCCGCCTGCTGGCTTTTCCATAAAGCACACCGCCCAGGCTCGCCGCCCTCGCACATCACAATGTCGCCATACTTCAGTGAGTACCGCTCCATTTCATGTGACTCGAACCTCATCTGGCGCAGGTCGTTCAAATCAAACTCACCCCACCGCACATTGATGTTGGCAAGATAAGGAAGCAAATCTCCTTTGTTCTTTGCCTGATCCAGCATTTTCCCCAAAACAAAATCGGCAACTTTACTCAGCGGCTGCGCAGTCCAGTTCATCCCAGCAACTCCTCGAAGTTGCGCGCGATGCGCCCGGACAGCTCCGCCGCCTTGTCGTTCAACTCGGTCAGCTCGTCGTGGATCTCGCGCAGCTTCTCGGCGAAATCGTCCTCGTCCTCGGCGCCCGCCGTCGCCACGCCCACATAGCGGCCGGGCGTGAGCGAGTAGTCGTTGGCCTCGATCTCCTCCAGCGTCGCCACCGTACACAGCCCCGGCACGCGCTCGAACAGCGCATCCGGAAAGCGGCTGTGCAGCCAGTGCCCCTGGTGAATGAAATACACCGCCTGCTTCAGCGCCTCCAGCACCTCGTCGCGCACCGTGGCCGCCTCGTCGCGCCGCACATCCGACGCCAGCAACGCCCGCTTGGCTTCGCGGGCCGCCTTGCCGTCGAACGCCTTGGACAGCCGCGCCCGCAGCCCCTTCTCCGCCGTGTCCTGCAACTTCAGCCAGCCCTTGTGGCGCGCTTCCAGCGCCTTGCCCGCCGCCTTGAGCTGCGGCCCCAGCGCCTCCAGCGTCGCTTGCAGCAGCACCTTGCCCTTGTGCGCCTTGCCGGCAGCCGCCACCGCCGCACGGGCCTGCGCGCAGGCGGTCAGCAGCGCGGCAAGACCGGCTTCGGTCGTCACCGCCTCGGCCTCCGCCGCCGCCAGATCGGCCTTGAACGCCGCCAGCGCAGCCGGCGTGACATACGCCTCCTCGGGCTGGTCCGCATTCAGATCGGCCAGCACCACACCATCGGCAAAGGCCCGGAGCAACCCGCCAAGCTGCCCGACCGCCACCGTGTCCGCCGCGAGGCGCCCCGGCAGCATCGCCAGCCAGTCATCCGCCCGCTGCTGATGCCGCCCCAGCAGCGCCACGAACTTGTCCGACTCGCCCCGGTACAGCCACACGATCGCGTTCAGGTTCGCCAACTGCTCGTCGGTGAACACATGCGAACGCGCCGACACCACCGTGTAGACGTTGCGCGCATCGACCATCAGCACTTGGTCGAGCAGATCCTCCGGCTTGCCCTTGTCGAAGAACCACAGCGTGCAAGGCAGGCTGCGCGTGTAGAAGAACTTGTTCCCGATCGCCACCATCGCGTCCACATGGCCGGTCTTGACCAGCTTCTCGCGGATCTCGCGGTCCTTGTTGCCCGCATCCGAGGCGCTGGACGCCATGACGAACCCGGCGCGGCCGGTGTCGTTCAGGTAGGCGTAGAAATACTGGACCCACAGGCTGTTGGCATTCGAGATCGCGCCCGTCTTGCCATTCGTGCCCGGCAGACCGAAGGGCAGACGCACGCCGTCATCACCAAGTTCCCCGACCTGCCCCTCGACCTTCTTGGTGTCCACGCCGTCCACGTTGAACGGCGGATTCGCCATGACGAAATCGCACCCGCCGATCAGGTGGTCGATCTGGTCATAGAAGGTGTTGCCCTGGCGGATGTTGGCCGCGTCCAGCCCATGCACCACCATGTTCATGCGCGCCAGCCGCGTGTTGATGTCGGACTTTTCCTGGCCGTGGAAGATCACGGCGTCGTT
This sequence comes from Pseudomonadota bacterium, assembly GCA_041192465.1. Taxonomy (GTDB): domain Bacteria; phylum Pseudomonadota; class Gammaproteobacteria; order Burkholderiales; family Burkholderiaceae_C; genus Sphaerotilus. The sequence continues at coordinate 2,102 of JBEEMX010000416.1, forward strand.
GACCGACGGGTGCGGCTGTTCCGGCTGGCCGCTGTCCTCGATGAAGTGGCCGGTCTGCACGAACATGCCCGCCGAGCCGCAGGCCGGGTCGAGCACCACGCCGTGGTCCGGCTCGATGACGTTCACGATCATCCGCACCAGCGAGGGCGGCGTGAAGAACTCGCCGCCCTCCTGCGCGCCGGTCATGGCGAACTTGTTCAGGAAGTATTCGTAGATGCGGCCGAACACGTCCCCGGTGGCGGCCTTGATCGCGGGCCGGTCGAAGATCTTGACCAGCTCGGCCAGCAGGCCCGGCTCGAAGGCGTTGTAGCCCCGCGGCAGGGCGCCCTTGAGGACATCGTGCTCCGCCTCGATCGCGTCCATCGCCTCGTCGATGACCGTACCGACCTGCGCGCCCTGGGGCAGGTGGACGATGCGGCTGAAGCGGGCCGCCTCGGGCAGGTAGACGGCAGCCTTGCCATGAAAACCCAGCTTGATGACCTCCTCCCGCTGCGCGGCCGGCATCTGCGGCGGGATGTCCTTCTCGATCTCGGGCAGGAACGCCTGGAAGCGGTTGTCGGCGTGGCGCAGGAAAATCAGGCCCAGCACGGGCATCGAATACTCGGCGGCGGTGAGCTTGGAATTGGCGCGCAGTTGGTCGGCCGCGTCCCAAAGCTCGTTTTCGAGTTGCTGGATGTTCATGGATGAATCCGTCTGTCTTTCTTGTTCTGGGTGGGGAATCGAAGGCGTGTCCCCCTTGCCCCCGACTCGGCAAAAGTCTAGCAGGCACCCTGACCGCGCCTCGTCGGCCCTGAGGTAATATCCGCCCCGCTCGCACACACTGCGAGCACGGGCTTGGCAGCCCGGTAGCTTGGCGCAGCAGCCGCGCCCAACGCGGCTTTTTCACGTCAGTACGATGTGAGCTGTGCCCACGGTTCCGTCTATGGCGGGCCGTGCGGGAGGGGGCAACCCCTGCCGGTCCAAGCCCGGTCTGCCAACCCGCACGGTCTGCCGCCCCTCTCTTGGCAGGGAGGAGCAGCAGGTTCACATCCTGTCGCTTGGAGCCACTCATGGCTGACACCACCCGCTTCCTCGCCCGCCTGCTCCCCCGCTGGCTGCACCGCCTCGCCCTGCGCGAACGCACCTTCCGCGTCATCGCCCTCGACCGCTGGCACCCCCGCCCACCCCGCCTGCGCTGACCCCGCCCACCACGGACTGACCGACACCGAGCGCCCCCACCACGGCGGGGCGCACGTCGGCGCTCGCACGTTTGCACGTCACGCCACAGGGGTTCTCTTCCACGGACTTGTCGCCCCCCTGTGCGCGTCCCGGCTCGGCGTGCGGGCCACCCACGCCGGCAGAGCGGGAACCACGAGACCGGCGACCCAGAGGCGCAAGCTGCAACGGGTGTGGTGGGGCGTTCGAGCCTTGAATGCAGCCTGTCGCGGGCGTCGAAACCGCCCGCGACCCCCGTAGCGACCGACTGACCGACCGATGGTGCGCGTCACGCCGTTCCGCCAGGGGCCAGCCCGACGCGCCTGC
>JBEEMX010000417.1:0-3621 GCA_041192465.1 Pseudomonadota bacterium
GTGCCCTTGCAGTACATCGACCCCGATTCGGAAGTGCCGGTCGTGTGCTTGCCCTCGGTGCTGATGGCCAGCCACGAAGAATGCCTGCGCGCCGGTGCGGCGGTGCATGCCACGGCCAAGCGGCTGGGCCGGCGTGCCGTGTTCGTAACCAGTTCGGCCTTCAGTCACATCCTGGCCCGTGGGCGCCAGAACTGGCCGACGCCGGAGCGCGTGGCAGCCGACCACCGTTTCATCAACCGCTTGAAGGATGGCGGGCTGCAAGACGCCATTGGCGGCTTCACGGAATACAGCCGCTTCGTCGGCGCCGAGATGGGCGGGCGGCCACTGGCCACAATGCTCGGTGCGGCCCAGGCCATGGCAAAAGAAGGCAAGGCCATCGTGGGCCGCCAGTACGGCGACTACGCACAGTCTTCGGGCAGCGGCAACGCGGTGCTGCTGATGACCGATACGGAGACGATGGCAAGCATCGCCTGACAGGCCGGACCGGCGGCGACACGGCGTGCGTAGACGCAACTCAATCGAACGCGGTGCAGCACCGATCAGCGGCACAATTTTTTAATCCTCTAGGAGACAAGCACATGAACTCAAACATTCGACTGGCCGGCTTTGCCGCCGCCACCCTCTTTAGCCTCAACGCATTCGCCGCAGACCCGGTCAAGATAGGCTTGGTGCTGCCGATGTCGGGCCCGTTCTCGGCATTCGGCAAGCAGATTGAACATGGTGCCAAGCTCTACCTCGCCACCAAGGGCGACACCTTCGGCGCAAGGTCGAACTGATCATCAAGGACGACAGCCCCGGCACGGCCGGCGACGTGAGCAAGCGCCTGGCGCAGGAGCTGGTGGTCAAGGACAAGGTCGACATCCTGGCCGGCTTCGCCCTAACGCCGTCGGCTTTTGCAGTGGCACCGGTGGCCACTGAGGCCAAGAAGGCAATGGTGGTGATGAACGCGGCCACGTCGGCCATCACGACCAAGTCGAACTACCTGGTGCGTGTGTCGATGACCTTGCCGCAAAACACCGCGCCGATCGCCAGTTGGGCGGCCAAGAATGGCCTCAAGACTGTCTTCACGCTGGTGGCTGACTACGGCCCCGGTCATGATGCCGAAGGCCAGTTCAAGAAGACCTTCACCGCGGCCGGTGGCAAGATCGTCGGCGAGGTGCGTGCGCCCGTCAGCAACCCAGACTACGGCCCCTTCCTGCAGAAGATCAAGGACGTCAAGCCCGACGCGGTGTTCCTGTTCCTGCCCCCCGGCGCAGGCACCATCGCCTTCATGAAGGGCTTCGCGGAACGTGGCTTAGCCCAGGCAGGTATCAAGTTGATTTCCACTGGTGACCTGTCCGACGAGGAAATTCTTGATGCCGTCGGCGACTCGGCCGTTGGCCTGATCACCTCGTTCCACTACTCCGAGGCACACAAGTCGGCTGAAAACGCAGCATACACGGCCGCCTACGCCAAGGCCTATCCGAAGGACCGCCCCAACTTCATGTCGATGGGTGGCTATGACGGCATGCACCTGATCGCCGAAGTGCTCAAGAAGACGGGAGGCGATGCCAGCGGAGACAAGTTCATCGAAGCCGCCAAGGGCATGAAGTGGCTCAGCCCGCGCGGCAATGTGAGCATTGACCCAGCCACCCGCGACATCGTGCAGACGATCTACATCCGCAAGGTCGAGAAGGTTGGCGGCAAGTTGCAGAACGTCGAGTTCGACCAGGTCGTGGACTTCAAGGATCCGGGCAAGGAATAGGTCCAGACCATCCGCACGGGCATCGCAACGACTACAACAAGGACGCGCCATGACGGTACTCTTCGACGGCATCGCCTCGGGCATGCTTCTGTTCCTGATCGCAGTGGGCCTGTCGGTCACGCTGGGTTTGATGAATTTCGTCAACCTGGCGCATGGCGCGTTTGCCATGCTCGGCGGTTATGTCTGCGTGACCCTGCTGGGCCGCCTGGGCGTGCCCTTCCTGGCCACGCTGCCAATCGTGGTGGTCGTCTCGGCGGGCGTCGGCGTGCTGCTTGAGCGCACGCTGTACCGGCGCCTGTATGGTGCCAGTCACCTCGATCAGGTGCTGTTCTCGATCGGCCTGGTGTTTGTGTCGATCTCGACTGCGCACTTCTTTTTCGGCGCCCAGCAGCAACCGCTGCAATTGCCACCGATGCTGTCGGGCCAGTTCCACCTGCCCGGCGGCCTGGATGTGGGTGTCTACCGCTTGTTCCTGATCGTCGTCGGCCTGACCCTGGCCGTCGCGCTGCAATGGATGGTGGCCGGCACGCAGTTTGGAGCCAGGCTGCGCGCCTCGGTCGACAACCCGCGCGCGGCGCGCGGGCTGGGCATCGATGTAGACCGTGTCTTCGTCGCCACTTTTGCACTGGGTTCGGCGTTGGCCGGCCTGGGCGGGGCGCTCGGCGTAGAGATGCTGGGGCTCGATCCGGAGTTCCCGGTCAAGTACATCGTCTACTTTCTGATCGTCGTTGCCGTGGGGGGCAGTGGCAACATCAAGGGCTCGCTTTACGCCTCGCTGATCCTGGGCATCTGCGACGTGGCGGGCAAGTATTACGTGCCACAGGTCGGTGCCTTTGTCATCTACCTGGTGATGATGGTGACCTTGATCTTCCGGCCGCAAGGCTTATTCGGTCGCACTGCTGCGAAGTGAGGAAACCCATGTCAAACACGTCTCAAACTATTGCCGCACCTGCCATGCATCGCTGATGCCAAGCTCGGCAACGCCAAAGCCAAACTCGCCAGCTTCGATGCCGTGCCGCTGCGCAACGCGTCGCGCTGGCGAAAATCGGAAGTGGTGTTCTGGTTGCTGCCCATCGCGGCCTACTTCGTCTTCCCGTCGGATCTGGCGTTGCTGTCGCAGATCGCCATCACCGCACTCTTCGTCATTTCGCTCGACCTGATCCTCGGCTACGCAGGCATCGTCTCATTGGGTCATGCAGCGTTCTTCGGCATCGGTGCGTATGCAGCTGGCTTGTTGGCCAAGGGCGGTATGGGCGATCCGCTACTGGGCCTGGCTGCCGGTGCCGGGGTGGCCGCATTGCTGGGCTTCGTCACCAGCTTCCTGGTGCTGCGCGGTGCCGACCTGACGCGCCTGATGGTCACGCTCGGCGTGGCCTTGATGCTGTTCGAGGCCGCCAACAAGTTGACCGCCATCACCGGTGGACTGGACGGGCTGCAGGGTGTCGAGATCAAGCCCCTGCTGGGCCTATTCGGCTTTGACATGGTCGGTCGCACGGCTTACATCTACTGCGTCGTGGTGCTGTTTGTTTTGTTCTGGATCGCGCGGCGCATCGTGCATTCGCCGTTCGGCGTCTCGCTGCAAGGCATCCGGCTCAATGCGTTTCGAATGCCGGCCTTGGGCACACCGGTGAATGCGCGCCTGATCGCGGTCTATACGCTGGGCGCGGCCTATGCGGGCGTGGCTGGCGCTCTGCTGACGCAGACCACCCAGTTCGTCTCGATTGATGTGCTGAGCTTCCCGCGCTCGGCCGAGTTGCTGTTGATCCTGGTACTGGGTGGCACCGGCAGCCTGTATGGCGCGATGCTTGGCGCGGTGGTGTTCATGACTGTGCATCACCTGCTGGCCGGCCTCAACCCGCAGTATTGGCAGTTCTGGC
>JBEEMX010000418.1:0-3806 GCA_041192465.1 Pseudomonadota bacterium
TCCACCGGCACCGCCCGGATGCGCCGCCCGTCCAGCGACCAGGGCCGGAACACCATGTCCGACAGGATGGTCACCCCGAGCCCCAGCGCCACCATCTCGCGCAGGGCCTCCATCGACGACGTGCGGACAACCTGGGTGGGTGTCCGGCCGGCGGTTTCCCAGTAGCCGAGTGCATTCCGATCGCCCTCATCGACGGTGGGCAGGATGTAGGAATGGCCTGCGATCTCGTCCCAGGTCACGCTGCCCTGGTCCGCGAGCGGATGGGCATCGGCGACCCACAGTTGTCGGCGCGAGCGGGCGAGCACGCGGGTGCGCACCGCCTGCGGCACGTCCAGATTCGACAGCAGCAAGGCCGCGATCTGGACTTGGCCTGACCGCAACCCGGCCTCGATCTCCGGCCGCGCCCGCTCGACCAGCGTCACGCGGATGTTCGGGAAGAGCTGCTGGAACCGTGCCAGCGCCGGCAGCAGGAAGTAGCCGAGCACCGTGTAGGTGGCGGCCAGTTCGATGGTGCCCGACAGCGCCGTCTGGCGGCGGAATGGCAGGCGTGCGGCGTCGCTGGCGGTCTGCAACACCACGTTGGCGTGCTGCAGAAACGCATGGCCCTCCACCGTCAACGCCACCCCGCTGCGCCCCCGGTCCAGCAGCGGTGCGCCGAGCACCCGCTCCAGCTCGGCCATGGCCAGGGTCATCGCCGACTGCGACAGTCCGACCTCGGCGGCGGCGGCCGAGATCTGGCCGCAGCGGGCGACGGTGGTGAAGTAGTGGAGCTGCTTCAGCGTGAAGCGTGGCACGGGTCTGGCAGGAGAAGGTGTCATCAGTTCATCCAATACCTGGGCACAGGAAATTGAACTGGACTATGGTTTCTATAGTGAACAAAATCAACGTTTATGTTCACTTTAATGGTTGACCCATGAAGCCCGACGTGACGCTGGACGACAAATACACCCTGGGCGCTGGTCGGGTCTACATGACGGGGACACAGGCACTGGTGCGGCTGCTGCTGGCCCAGAAACAGCGGGATGCGGCAGCGGGCTTGAAGACGGGTGGCTTCGTCTCGGGTTACCGTGGCTCGCCGCTGGGGGCCGTGGACCAGGAACTCTGGAAGGCCCGTGCCCACCTCGATGCACACAACGTGAAGTTCGTCCCGGGCCTGAACGAAGAGCTGGCCGCCACGGCGGTGTGGGGCACCCAGATGGTCAGCCTCGATCCGCAGGTGCAGGTCGATGGCGTGTTCGCGCTCTGGTACGGCAAGGGGCCGGGGGTGGACCGGTCGGGCGACGTGTTCAAGCACGGCAACATCGCCGGCTGCGCGAAACATGGCGGCGTCCTGCTGATCGCGGGCGACGACCATGCGTGCAAGTCGTCCAGCCTGCCGCACCAGAGCGAGCACGCTTTCATCGCCGCGATGATCCCGGTGCTCAATCCGTCGGGCGTGCGGGAGTTCATCGAGTTCGGCCTGCACGGCTACGCCATGTCGCGCTACTCGGGCTGCTGGGTCGGCTTCAAGTCGATCAGCGACACGATCGAGTCTTCGTCGTCGTTCGAGATCGACCCGATGGCGGTGGAGATCCGGGTGCCCGAGTCCTACCCGATCCCGGCCGACGGTTTCCACATCCGCTGGCCCGATCCGCCGCTGGAACAGGAAAACCGACTCCAGCGCGAGCGCCTGTATGCCTTGCTCGACTATGTGCGGCTGAACCACCTCAACCGCCAGGACTGGGAGGCGCCAGACGCCAGGCTCGGCATCGTCACCACGGGAAAAAGCTACCTCGACGTACGCGAGGCGCTGGCGATGATCGGGCTGGACGGCGCGAGTGCCTGCTCGCTGGGCTTGCGGCTGCTGAAGATCGGCGTGGTCTGGCCGCTGGAGCCGCAGTGCATCCGCCAGTTCGCCGACGGGCTCGACGAGATCCTCGTGGTCGAGGAGAAGCGCCAGATCATCGAGTACCAGCTCAAGGAGCAGCTCTACAACGCGCCCGCCTCTGCCCGCCCGAGGGTGGTCGGCAAGTACGACGAGACCGGCGAGTGGGTGCAGGTGCCGCACGATGGCATCCTGCTGTCGCCGAACGGGGAGCTGACCCCTGCGGCCATCGCCGGGGTGATCGTTGCGCGCATCGCCAAGGTGTTCGGGGTCGAGGTTCTGCCGGTGCAGGCCCGCGCTTTCCTGGCCCCCTGTCATGCGGCAGACGGCTTCACCCGGACTGAGCCTGGTGCGCAGCAACGGTTGCCGTATTTCTGCGCCGGTTGCCCGCACAACATCAGCACGAAGGTGCCCGAAGGTTCGCGGGCCGTCGCCGGCATTGGCTGCCACTACATGGCCCAGTGGATGGATCGGCGCACGGAAACCTTCACGCAGATGGGCGGCGAAGGCGTGAGCTGGGTCGGTCAGGCCCCGTTCACGGCGACCCGGCACATCTTCGCGAACCTGGGCGACGGCACCTACATGCACTCGGGTTCGCTCGCGATCCGGGCGTCCCAGGCGGCGGGGGTGAACATCACGTACAAGATCCTGGTCAACGACGCTGTGGCGATGACTGGCGGACAACCGGTCGAGGGCGCACCGACGGTATCGCAGATCCTCCAGCAGGTCGCCGCCGAGGGCGTTCGCCACCTGCACCTCGTCAGCGACGAACCTGGGCTGTACACGGCCCTGGGCGGATTGCCGGCGGGCGTGGCCGTCCACCACCGCGGCGAAATGGACGCGCTGCAGCGCCGCCTGCGCGAGACGCCTGGCGTCTCCGTGATCGTCTACGCCCAGACCTGCGCCGCCGAAAAGCGGCGTCGACGCAAGAAAAAGCTGCTCGTCGATCCGCCCAAGCGGGTGCTGATCAACGAGGCGGTCTGCGAAGGCTGCGGTGACTGCGGGGTGCAGTCGAACTGTGTCGCGATCCTGCCGCTGGAAACACCACTGGGCCGCAAGCGGACCATCGACCAGAGCGCCTGCAACAAGGATTTTTCCTGCGTGCAGGGGTTTTGCCCGAGCTTTGTCACCGTCGAAGGCGGCACGCTGCGCAAGTCCGCGGGCCTGCGTGCGGCGCCACCCACGGGCTTGCCGGAACCCGAGCTGCCGACACTGGACCGGCCCTTCAATCTCGTGGTCACCGGCGTGGGCGGCACGGGCGTGGTCACCATCGGGGCCTTGATGGGCATGGCCGCGCACCTCGAAGGCAAGGGCGTGCTGGTGCTCGACATGGCGGGCCTGGCGCAGAAGGGCGGGGCCGTGATGTCGCATGTGCGGCTGGCGGCCACGCCGGAGGGACTGCACGCGGCGCGGGTGGCGGCGCGGCAGGCCGATGTGGTGCTTGGTTGCGATCTGATGGTGGCGGCGGGCAAGGACGCGCTGGGCACCATGGACCCGCAGCGCACCACTGCCGTCCTCAACACCGATGTCTCCCCGACGGGCGCGTTCACCCAGGATCCCGACTGGCAAGCCGCGCCGGACGCGATGCTCGCCCGGGTGCGTACCCATGCCCGCGACACCCAAGCCTTGAACGCCACGGCATTGGCGACGGCGTTGATGGGGGATGCGGTGGCGACCAACGTGTTCGTGCTGGGCTATGCATGGCAAAAGGGCTGGATTCCGCTCGGGCAGGCCGCCTTGCTGCTTTGCCTGGGGCCGAAAAGCGGCGCTGGATCTGGCGGCGGTGCAAGCTGCGGCTGGATTGCAGCCTGCGGGGCAGGTGATCCAGATGCCTGACCGCACGCCCTCGCTGGACGCCGTGCTCGCGGACCGCATGCCGCGTCTCCTGGCCTACCAGACCGCCGCCTACGCCGGGCGCTACCAGGCGTTCTGGTAGGCCAGG
>JBEEMX010000419.1:0-3577 GCA_041192465.1 Pseudomonadota bacterium
GGCAGCGACGGCTCGGGCAGCGGCGGCAGCGTGAACGGGTTCGGTCTGACAGCGTCCTTCTTCTTGCCCTTCAACTGCCCGCCTTCGACGGTGATGAAGCTCGGGCAGAAGCCCTTCACGCAGGAGTAGTCCTTGTTGCAGGTGTTCTGGTTGATGCGGCGCTTGCGGCCGAACTCGGTCTCGACCGGCTCGACGCTGAGGCAGTTGCTCTGCACCGAGCAGTCGCCGCAGCCCTCGCAGACCAGCTCGTTGATGACGACGCGCTTGGCCGGGTCGACCAGCGTGCCGCGCTTGCGGCGGCGGCGCTTCTCGGTCGCGCAGGTCTGGTCGTAGATGATCGCCGTCGTGCCCTTGAGTTCGCGGAACTGCCGCTGGATCGCGTCGAGTTCATCCCGGTGATGCACCGTCACGCCCGGCAGCAGCGCCGCGCCGTCGTACTTCGCCGGCTCATCCGTGACGATGACCAGCTTGGTCACCCCTTCGGCAAGCACGCTCTGCATGATCTGCAGCACCGAATGCCCCTCCGGCCGCTCGCCCACGCGCTGGCCGCCGGTCATCGCCACCGCGTCGTTGTAGAGGATCTTGTAGGTGATGTTCACCCCCGAGGCGATCGACTGCCGGATGGCGAGCAGGCCGCTGTGGAAGTAGGTGCCGTCGCCGAGGTTGGCGAACACATGCGTGTCGGTGGTGAACGGCGCCTGCCCGACCCAGGCCACGCCCTCGCCGCCCATCTGGCTGAACGTGACGGTGCTGCGGTCCATCCACACCGCCATGAAGTGGCAGCCGATGCCGGCCAGCGCCCGCGAGCCTTCCGGCACCCGCGTGCTGGTGTTGTGCGGACAACCCGAGCAGAACCACGGTGCGCGCTCGCCGACCCCCGCGACCGGATCGGCCAACTGGCGCTCCTTCGCGTCGAGCACGGCCAGCCGCTCGTCCATCCGCGCTGCGATGTCGGCCGGCACGCCGAGCTTCTTCAGCCGCCGGGCGATGGCCTTGGCGATGAGCGCGGGCGTCAGGTCGGCGTTGGCGCGCAGCAGCCAGTTCTGGCTCGGGTTCGGCATCGACCACTCGCCGCCGGTCTGGTCCCCGTCCGGCTCGTCGAACTTGCCGAGCACGTTCGGCCGCACGTCGTCGCGCCAGTTGTACAGCTCTTCCTTGATCTGGTATTCGATGACCTGGCGCTTCTCCTCGACCACCAGGATTTCCTGCAACCCGCGCGCGAACTCCCGCGTGATCGTCGCTTCGAGCGGCCAGACCACGCCCACCTTGTGGACCCGGATGCCCACCGCCCGGCAGGTGTCGTCGTCCAGCCCCAGATCGGCCAGCGCCTGGCGCATGTCGTTGTACGCCTTGCCGCTGGCGATCAGGCCGAAGCGGTCGTTGGGCGTCGAGACCACGTTGTAGTTCAGCCGGTTGGCGCGGATGTAGGCCAGCGCGGCGTACCACTTGTGGTCCATCAGCCGCTGCTCCTGCGCCAGCGCGGCGTCGGGCCAGCGGATGTGCAGCCCGCCCGGCGGCATCTGGAAGTCCTCCGGCATCAGGATCTGCACCCGGTCCGGCTCGACGCTCACGGACGACGACGACTCCACGACCTCCTGGATCGTCTTCATCCCCGCCCACACCCCCGAGTAGCGGCTCAGCGCCAGCGCGTGCAACCCCAGGTCAAGGATCTCCTGCACCGTGCTCGGGAAGAACACCGGGATGCCGCACGCCTTGAAGATGTGGTCGCTCTGGTGCGCGGCCGTGCTGCTCTTGGCGACGTGGTCATCGCCGGCAATCGCCAGCACACCGCCGTGCCGCGCCGTGCCCGCCATGTTCGCGTGCTTGAACACATCGGCGCAGCGGTCCACGCCCGGCCCCTTGCCATACCAGAGGCCGAACACGCCGTCGTGTTTTTTCGTCTGCGGGAACAGGTCGAGCTGCTGCGTGCCCCAGACGGCGGTGGCGGCGAGTTCCTCGTTCACGCCGGGCTGGAAGACGATGTTCTGCGCGGCGAGGTGTTTCTTGGCAGCCCAGAGGGACTGGTCATACGTGCCGAGCGGCGAGCCGCGGTAGCCGCTGATGAAGCCGGCGGTGTTCAGCCCGGCGGCCTTGTCGCGCTGTTGCTGGAGCATCGGCAAGCGGACCAGCGCCTGCACCCCGCTCATGAAGGCGCGGCCGTGGTCGAGCGTGTACTTGTCGTCCAGCGTAACCGCATCGAGCGAGCGGCGGACGGCATCGGGCAGAGGGGCATTCATGGGCGGACTCCGGGCACCGCGACAGGGCATCGCAACGAGACAAAGTGTAGGCAGCTCGCGCAGACAGGTGTTTTCTTTTCATGCCCTGCATACACTGGCATCCGCAAGCATTTCAGCAAGGACGCCCAGTGAGCGAAACAGGATTGCCGGAATCCTCCGATTCAGGGAAAACCCGCATTCCCACGGAAGGCGGACTCGACCGCTACGACATCGCCATCCTCGGCGAACTCCAGCGCGATGCTCGCCTGTCCAATGCCGAGCTGGCCAACCGGATCGGCTTGTCGGCTGCCCCGACTTGGCGGCGCGTCAAGTGGCTCGAAGACGAGGGCTACATCACCGGCTACCGCGCCGAGATCGACCGCCGCCGCATCGGCCTGGGCGTGCTCGCCTTCGTGCGCGTGGATGCCGAGCGCAACAACGCCGAGGCGACCCGCGCACTGGAAAACGGCCTGCGCGCCATGCCCGAGGTCGTGTCCTGCCACTACATCAGCGGCACTGGCACTTTCGAGCTGCAGGTCGTCACCACCGACCTCGACGCTTATTCGCGCTGGGCACGCGATACCCTGTTCAAGGTGCCCAATGTCAAGGACATGCACACCAGCTTCTCGTTGGGCGAAGTGAAAGCGGGTGCCGCCTGGCCACTGCTGCACCTCACGCATTCGGGTGGGCGGGCCTGAGGGGTGGGGAAATTCCACAGAATCAGTGAAGATTGGTTTTTGTTACACCGATAAAATTGACAATAACGTGAACAAGTCAATAATTTTCGCGACCGACTGGCTGCTCGGCCCTGCGGGTCCGCAACGCTGGCGCGTGACCCAGAGCCTGCTGGCGCTGGGAGCGTATGCCTTGCTGGCGCTGGTGCTGGCGTGGCAGTGGCGCATGGAGCTGGTCAGCACGCGCGCGGCGTTGCCGCTGGTGGTGGCTGGACTGGGCTGCGGGGTGGTCTTTGCAGGGTTGATGCGCAGCGGGTTGAATCTGGTGCTGCACCGGCGCTTCGGCTGCGAGCCGTCGCTGACGATGGCACAGTCGATCGCCGGGCTGGTGGGCGCCGTGTGGATCTACCTGGTCACAGGGCCGGTCCGTGGCGCCGCGCTGGGCTTGCTGGTGCTCGTGGTGGTGTTCGCGATGTTCCGGCTTGGCCCGCGCGAGGCGCTGGGGCTGGCGGCGGCGGCGCTGCTGCTGCTTGGGGCGGCGTCCCGCTGGTTGATCCTGTCGGATGCGTTCCATTTCCCGGTCGAGGTCGAGGTGCTGAATCTGGCCTACACCACCGTCGTGCTGGCAGGGGTGGCGCTGCTGGCGATGCGGGTGACGCAGTTGCGCGAGCAGCACCAGCAGCAGCG
>JBEEMX010000420.1:0-3571 GCA_041192465.1 Pseudomonadota bacterium
GCGGTGCCGATCGCATTGGTGCCGCGCCATTGCTCATGCCAGTTCGCACCAGGGCGCAGGGCCACCCGCTCCGCCCGGTTGGCGAAGGCCGCATCGCCGAGGGTTTCCAGCAACATCCCCTGGGCGTCGGAGAGCAGGACGATGCTGTCGGTGTCGCGGGTCTGCTCGTGGATGAACTCCATCGCCGGGCGGGCATGGGCGATCAGTTCGTGCTGCTGGGCGCGGGCCTGGCGCAGGCGTGCCGGGGTCAACGGCTGTGGCGGTGTGGGTGGATGGGACGGTTTCATTGGGTGAAAACCCTTATGTTCAGCGGTTCCAATCGTGTCCGGGTGGACCATCTCAAATTCGAGCATTCGCGCTGTCTGGCCGCATCTGATGCAGTGCTCTAGCGGGATACCCTGATTTGTTGTGGCGAATGGGGCACGAGGTGTTCAGTTCACACAGACGACTGGACAGGGTTCACGCAGGAATCGGGCCAATCCACGGCAACCGCCGAGCTGGCACGACCTTCGCGATAGAGGAGCGGTCTGCAACCCGTTCCACACACTGAAGGAGACGCTCCATGCTGTACGCACAACCCAACACCCCCGATGCCAAGGTCCAGTACAAGGCCCGCTACGACAACTTGATCGGCGGCGCGTGGGTCGCCCCAGCATCCTGCTCTGGTGGCCGAGCTGATCGCCGATCTGCTGCCCGCGGGCGTGGTGAACATCGTCAATGGCTACGGGCGCGAAGCCGGCATGCCGCTGGCGACCTCCAAGCGCATCAACAAGATCGCCTTCACCGGCTCGACCGCCACTGGCCGCGTCATCGCCCAGGCGGCGGCGTCCAACCTGATCCCGGCCACGCTGGAGCTGGGCGGCAAGTCGCCCAACATCTTCTTCGAGGACATCATGGCGGCCGACGACGCCTTCTTCGACAAGGCAATCGAAGGCATGGTGCTGTTCGCGTTCAACCAGGGCGAGGTCTGCACCTGCCCGTCGCGCGCGCTGATCCAGGAATCGATCTACGAGCCGTTCATTGCCCGTGTGCTGGAGCGCGTCAAGGCGATCAAGCAAGGCAGCCCGCTCGACACCGACACCATGATGGGCGCGCAAGCCTCGGCCATGCAGATGGACAAGATCCTGTCCTATCTGGATGTGGGCAAGGCCGAGGGTGCGCAGGTGCTGATCGGCGGTGAGCGGGCCGAACTCGGTGGCGAGCTGGCGCTGCGCTGGCCCATCTGGCCACGCTGCATCGGCAGCATCCCGGGATGCTGCTGTACCAGTCGGGAGGCTGCTGCGATGGCAGCAACCCGCTGGCGCTGAATCCCGGCGACCTGTCGCTCACCATGACCGACCAGTGTGTCGGGACGGTGGGTGCCGTGCCGTTCTACATCGACACGCGCCAGTGCGCCGATCTGTCCGGTGCGCTGAATCTCCTTGGCGCGCCTCACTTCACGGTTTTCATCGTGATGTCCACCGCGCGCAGGTGCTTGGTGATCGAGCCGACCGCCACCCGGTCCACCCCGGTCTCTGCCAGCGAGCGCACCGTCTCCAGCGAGGCGCCGCCGGAGTATTCAACCAGCGTGCGTCCGCCGCAATCACGGTGCTCATGCACCATGCGCGCCACCGTTTTCACCAGCTCCAGCGGCAAGCTTTCCACCAGCAGCAGGTCGATGTCCTCGTCAAGCGCGACGCGCGTCTCTTCGCGTGTGCGGATCTCCGCCATGATCGGCACGCTCAGGCCCATGGCCCTGGCGTAGTGGATGGCCTCACGCAATCCGCCCGCCGCGGCGCTGTGGACATCCTCGATCAGGAACCCGTCGTACAGCCCCAACCGGTGGTTCAGGCCGCCGCCGACGAGCACGGCGTATTTTTGCGCGCTGCGCAGGCCAGGCAGTGTCTGACGGGTATCGACGATGCGTGCGCCCGTGCCGGCCACCGCGTCCACGTAGCGGCGGACCGAGGTGGCCGTGCCGCTGAGCGTCTGCAGGAAATTCAGTGCGGTGCGCTCGCCGGTGAAGATGGCGCGTGCGCAACCCGTCACCGTGCACAGAAGATCATCGGGCTGCACACGGCTGCCCTCCGGCACGGCCCAGGTCACCGACACAGTCGGATCGATCATCTGGAGCGCAGCGGCGAACCAGGGCTGACCACACAGCACAGCCGCCTCGCGGGTCGTCACACGGGCGGTCACGATCTGCCCGCGTGGCAACAGCACGGAGGTGACATCGCCTTGGCCTATGTCCTCGGACAGGGCTTGCTCGACGCACAGGTTGAGGTCGGCGGGCGGGCGGGTGGTGTTCATCAGGGCAGATTCCAGCAAGGAGAGACAGGTCGCGGGTCGATTTTCGCTGCAGTCGGTGCAGCCCATCGGAGGGAAGCGATTGATCGGGTAAATAAATTGAAAACTGCCCCAGTAAAGCTACTAACAGCTAAATGAAATGCAGTGAAATGACAAGAAGAATGCGAACTTCCCCTGAATTCTGTTCAGAGGTAGATATTTTCGTTAGTATCTTTTTTATGGACAATGACACCCTCCCTCTGTTCTCGTTCGCTGCTTCGGACGGGGATCAGCTTGTCGCGACGCTGCAGACCCAGTTCGCTGTCTGGCTCGCCTCGGCGCCCGGCCGCGGCCCTCGGCAGCAAGGCGCATTGCGCGAAGAGTCAGCGCAGATTTACGCCGACATGTGGCAGGCGTTTACTGCCTATTGCGCGCCATTCGACGCGGACCAAGGCATGTTTCGGGTTCATCTCGATCCCGCGCGCGAACTTGGTCGAGATGATCTGCTGGACTTTCTCGCCTTCGCTGCCGTGCGCCCCCAGCGCCAGACGCGCACAGGTCGAGAGCACGCCGAACTGACGCCGCGCTACGCCTGGCGTCTGCTGCAATTGATCGACCGCGTGCTCAACCACGGCCGTGAAGAAGGTGGCCTGGAGCCGATCGAGACACCGCTGTCGCTCATGCAGGAAGCGCCGTACCGCTACGCAAATGCGACCGCCTTGACGCCAGTACCAGATGTGCTCACCGATGCGCAGGCCCTTGCGCTGATCCGGCATTGCACCGCCGTCACGGCGCTGGATGTGTCCAGCGGTGTGCCCTGGAAGGGGATCCGTGACCGGACTGCGGTGGCGCTGATGCTCGGCGCAGGGTTGGCACCGGGCCAGGTTCGCGTCCTGACGGTTGGCGAGGTGGAGAGCGAAGGCGGCCCTGAAGCGGGTGTGCCCTGGCGGCTGTCGATCGCGGCCGACGGCAGCTCGGCGGCCCACCAGGTGCCGATCGCTCCGTGGGCGGCGCGGCAATTGAAGTTCTGGCTGGAGGTGCGCGCCGCGCAGGGGCCAGCGATGCAGCAGTCCGCCTGGGCATTCCCCTCCACGACCGCTGGCAAGCCCTGGTCTCATCCGGCCTGTCACCGCGCGGCGGTCAGCATGATGGAGGAAGCAGGGGTCGATGGCGGTTCACCCTTCCGCTTGCGGCACACCTTTGCGGTTCGCCAACTGCTCAACGGACACGCCGAAGAGGAAGTCGCACGCTGGATGGGCTATGCCGACACCGGGCCCATGAAGCGTTACCGGCATGTACTGGCGGC
>JBEEMX010000421.1:0-3540 GCA_041192465.1 Pseudomonadota bacterium
AGCACGACCGTCGCGTCCAGGTGGGCGAAGGTGGTGGCAGGCGACGGGTCGGTCAGGTCATCCGCAGGGACGTAGACGGCCTGGATCGAGGTGATCGAGCCCACCTTGGTCGAGGTGATCCGCTCTTGCAGGCGGCCCATTTCCTCGGCCAGCGTCGGCTGGTAACCCACGGCAGACGGCATCCGGCCCAGCAGCGCGGACACTTCGGTGCCGGCCAGCGTGTAGCGGTAGATGTTGTCCACGAAGAACAGCACGTCCTTGCCTTCGTCGCGGAACGACTCGGCGATGGTCAGGCCGGTCAGGGCCACGCGCAGACGGTTGCCCGGCGGCTCGTTCATCTGGCCGTAGACCATGGCGACCTTGGACTTGCCCAGATCCTCCAGGTTCACGACGCCCGAATCGGCCATTTCGTGGTAGAAGTCGTTCCCTTCGCGGGTCCGCTCGCCCACACCAGCGAACACCGACAGACCGCTGTGGGCCTTGGCGATGTTGTTGATGAGTTCCATCATGTTCACGGTCTTGCCGACACCGGCACCACCGAACAGACCCACCTTGCCGCCCTTGGCGAACGGGCAGATCAGGTCGATCACCTTGATGCCGGTTTCGAGCAGGTCTTGCGACGGGCTCAACTCGTCATAGGCCGGGGCCTTGCGGTGGATCGACGCCGTGTGCTCGGCATTGACCGGGCCGCGTTCGTCGATCGGGCTGCCCAGCACGTCCATGATCCGACCCAGGGTGGCCGGACCGACCGGCACCATGATCGGACCACGCGTGTTGCGCACTTCCAGACCGCGGCGCAGGCCGTCGGACGAGCCCAGCGCGATGGTACGCACCACGCCGTCGCCGAGCTGCTGCTGCACTTCGAGGGTCAGCGCGCTGCCGTCCAGCTTCAGTGCGTCATAGATCTTCGGCATCTGGTTGCGGGGGAATTCCACGTCCACCACGGCGCCGATGCACTGAACGATCTTGCCTACTGCGCCAGTAGTGGCTTGAATGTTCGCCATTTTTCGTTCCTTCAATCTTGGTTCGTTGCGTCTCGTCGTCGCGTGGCTGGGTCAACCCACCGCCGCCGCACCGCTGACAATCTCGGAGAGTTCCTTGGTGATCGCGGCCTGACGGGTCTTGTTGTAGACCAGCTTCAGGTCGTTGATCAGCGTGCCGGCGTTGTCGGTCGCGGCCTTCATGGCCACCATGCGCGCCGATTGCTCGGACGCCATGTTCTCGGCCACGGCCTGGAACACCAGGGCCTCGGCGTAGCGCACCATCAGGTCGTCGATGACCGACTGGGCATCCGGCTCGTAGAGGTAGTCCCAACCATGGGCCTGCTTCTCGCTCGCCGACTGCTCCAGACGCTCTGCGGCCAGGGGCAGCAACTGCTCGATCTGCGGTTCCTGCTTCATCGTGTTGAGGAAGCGGGTGTAGCAGAGGTAGACAGCGTCCAGCTTGCCTTCGGCGTACTGGTCGAGCAGCACCTTGACCGGACCGATCAGCTTGTCGAGGTGGGGCGTGTCACCCAGATGGGTGACATGCGACACGACCTTGACACCGACGCGGTTCAGGAAGGTGAACCCCTTGTTGCCGATCGCGACCGCATGCACCTTGGTGCCGACTGCCTCGAACTCGCGCAACCGCGTGGTCACTGCCCGCAGCACGTTGGTGTTCATCCCGCCGCACAACCCCTTGTCGGTCGACACGACGATGACGCCCACCGCACCTGTGCCGCTGTTCTTGACGACGAACGGATGGTGGTACTCCGGGGTCGCCCGCGACAGGTTGGCCGTGATGTTGCGGATCTTGTCAGCGTACGGACGAGCCGCGCGCATGCGTTCTTGCGCCTTGCGCATCTTGGACGCGGCCAACATTTCCATGGCCTTGGTGATCTTGCGGGTGTTTTCCACCGACTTGATCTTGCCGCGTATTTCCTTGCCTGCCGCCATGACGATGCTCCCGGCTTAGGCGAAGGACTTCTTGAACGCAGCGATCGCGCCTTGCAGCTCGGCTTCCGCGTCCTTGTCCATCGCCTTGTTGTCTTCGAGCTTCTTCAGCAGCGCGCCGTGGCTGGTCTTCAGGTACTGGTGCAGGCCGCTTTCGAAGGCAAGAATCCTCTTGACTGCGATGTCGTCCATGAAGCCCTTGTTGACCGAGTACAGCGTGGCCGCCATGAGGCTGATCGGCTGGGGCGAGTACTGCGCCTGCTTGAGCAGTTCGGTGACGCGGGCGCCACGGTCGAGCTGCTTGCGGGTGGACTCGTCCAGGTCCGACGCGAACTGCGCGAACGCGGCCAGCTCACGGTACTGCGCCAAGTCGGTACGGATACCGCCGGACAGGCCCTTGATCAGCTTGGTCTGCGCCGCCGAACCCACCCGCGACACCGAGATACCGGCGTTGATGGCGGGGCGGATGCCGGCGTTGAACAGGCTGGTTTCCAGGAAGATCTGACCGTCGGTGATCGAGATCACGTTGGTCGGAACGAAAGCGGACACGTCACCGGCCTGGGTTTCGATGATCGGCAGGGCCGTCAACGAACCCGTCTTGCCCTTGACTTCACCTTTGGTGAACGCTTCGACGTAATCGGCATTCACGCGGGCTGCGCGTTCGAGCAGGCGGCTGTGGAGATAGAACACGTCGCCGGGGAACGCTTCGCGACCCGGGGGACGGCGCAGCAGCAGCGACACTTGGCGGTACGCAACAGCCTGCTTGGACAGGTCGTCGTACACGATCAGCGCGTCTTCACCACGGTCGCGGAAGTACTCGCCCATCGTGCAGCCGGTGTAGGCCGAGACGTACTGCATGGCAGCCGATTCGGACGCCGACGCAGCGACGACGATGGTGTAGTCCATCGCGCCAGCGGCTTCCAGCGAGCGCACCACGTTCTTGATCGACGAAGCCTTCTGGCCGATCGCAACGTAGATGCAGGTCATGTTCTGACCCTTCTGGTTGATGATCGCGTCGATCGCCACGGCGGTCTTGCCGGTCTGGCGGTCGCCGATGATCAGCTCGCGCTGGCCACGGCCGATCGGCACCATCGAGTCGATGGACTTCAGACCGGTCTGCACCGGCTGGTCCACGGACTTCCGGGCGATCACGCCAGGGGCGACCTTCTCGATCACGTCCGTGAGCTTGGCGTTGATCGGGCCCTTGCCGTCGATCGGCTGACCGAGGGCGTTGACCACACGGCCGAGCAATTCCGGGCCGACGGGCACTTCCAGGATGCGGCCGGTGCATTTGACCGTGTCGCCCTCGGAGATGCCTTCGTATTCGCCCAGGATCACGGCGCCGACAGAGTCACGCTCCAGATTCAGCGCCAGACCAAAGACGTTGCCCGGGAATTCGAGCATTTCGCCTTGCATGGCATCGCTCAGGCCGTGGACGCGGACGATGCCGTCCGTCACCGAGACCACGGTACCTTGGTTGCGAATGTCGGCGGCGGCGCCAAGACCTTCGATGCGGCTCTTGATCAGTTCAGAGATTTCTGCGGGATTCAATTGCATAGCTTGCTCCCAGTCTGGTCAGAACGCCGTTCCGGCGGAACGGCGGCGG
>JBEEMX010000422.1:0-5330 GCA_041192465.1 Pseudomonadota bacterium
GAGCATGCCGCCCATCTCGACCGCCTGCGCGTCGCGGGCGCTGATGTCGTTGAAGATGGTGTAGCCGAAGATGTGCTCGCGGGCCCGCTCCCGGGGAACATCCTTGGCGCGGGTGCCGATGTAGCAGCCGAACTCCAGCTCGAAGTCCAGCGCCTGGCTGTAGTGCGGCCAGACCACGTCGTCGTCGGCACCGATGGTGGCGAAGCGGTTGCACTTGTAGTAGATCGGCTGGCGGTTGAAGGTGTCGATCACGCGGTCGTCAGCGCGGGTGTTCATCGCCTTCAGCGCGGCTTCGGGATCGGGGCTGCGCAGCGCCCTGAGCTTGCGCGCCGCGGCGAAGCTCTGGCGCAGGTGCAGCTCGAAGCAGGAGCAGTCGCGCATCTGGATCGGTGGCTGGATCGGCGCCCGCAGGCGCACCGCGTTGCGCGCCACCACGGCCTCGGCCGGCGCCCGCGCGATGAGCGCCCTGGCAGCGTCCCAGGTCGCCGGTCCCGCCTCGATCAGCGCCTGCACACTGCCGAACGCGGCCGTGTCGCCACCAAAAACCACATCCGCGGCGCGGCGCAGGTCGAGCACGGCCTGGTCGGCGTCGATCAGCGCGCCGGCGCGCTGGGTGCGCTCTGCACCTTCATAGGTCACCAGTCTCATCGGATCGCACTTTCTGTGTCATGGGCAAGGCCCGGTTCGGTCGTGTGTGCCACGCCGCGGCGCAGCACGACAGGCGCGCCGCCATGGGCGCGCTTGCTCATCCAGTGCGACAGCGCCGCGTCCAGATAGTCCGCGTGGCCGGGAAACCAGCGCACCAGCGCCGCCGTCAGGTCGCGCACGATGCGGAATCTTCCTGGCCCGTTGTCAGCGTCCGCCAGCAGGCACTGCACTTCCCGCACGGAGGCCAGAACGGCGGCGTGTTCATCCATGTGGCACTGCGCAGCGGGAAACGCGGTGGTCTGCATCCACTCTTCTTCCTGGGCGAAATGCGCCACCGCGTGGGCGGCGAACGCTTCAAGGCAGTCCACCAACTGCGCATCCTCGGCGGTCTGCAGGGCCGCGACGCAGGCGACAAACTCGGCGTGGGTGGCGTCCATCGCCGGATAACCCAGCAGGAACTGGTCGGACCATTGCATGGGTATTTGCATGGGCAGGGCTTCGCTGTGGCCCATCAGACGCGCCCCGCCACCGGGATGCAGGCCCCCGTGACCGCCTCGGCGTCCCGCGACAGCAGGAAGGCGATCACGCCCGCCAGTGCCTCGGGACGCACCCAGCGGCTCGCGTCGGCGTCCGGCATGTCGGCGCGGTTGGCGGGGGTGTCGAGGATGCTGGGCAGCACGGCATTGACCCGCACCCCGGCGTCCTTCAGCTCCTCGGCCAGTGCCTCGGTCAGCCGGGCTACACCGGCTTTCGACGCGGCGTAGGCACCCATGCCGGCACCTGCTTTGGCGGCGGCCAGGGCACCCACGTTGACGATCGCCGACGGCGCCGCCGCACGCAATAGCGGAAGCGCCGCCTGACTGGCCACGACCGCTGTGCGCAGATTCATCTGGTACATCCGGTCCCAGGTCTCGATGTCGCCATCCGCCAGCGTCTCCCAGCGAAACCCGCCGGCGACGTTGACCAGCGCGTTCAGGCCGCACAGACGTTCATCGGCCTCGCGCAGGGCGGCCACGACGGCACCTGCATCCGCGAGATCGACCGGCGCCAGCACCGACACGCCTTCCGGCCATGCCATGTCCCCATCCGGTGGCGCGACGCGGTCCAGCAGGCAGACCCGTGCGCCGCGTGCAGCCAAGGATCGGCCCAGGGCGAGGCCCAGCACACCCAGACCCCCGGTCACGAGCACCCGGCAGTGGTTGAGAGACGATGCATCTGAAGTCGTGCCTAGCGTGAGCGTCATGTCAAACCTTACCCGAGGGTATTTCATTCACATATTAGACTCGGTCATCCACAGCGTCAATGCGGTTCATCCCAATGGGTCGCCGCAAAAGCCACCGCAAAACCGGGCCTCCCATGCCGCGCAAACTGCCCCTGCTCACCTCTGACAACGCCGCCTTCTGGCAGGGCGGTCAGTCTGGCCGCCTGATGGTCCAGCACTGCCAGGGTTGCACCCGCTGGTTCCATCCGCCCGCGCCGATGTGTCCGCGCTGCGGGGCGCTGGAGGTGGCGCCGCGGGCGGTCAGCGGCAGAGGTCAGGTGGCCTCGTTCACCATCAACCACCAAGCCTGGACACCCGAGCTGACGGCACCGTACGTGGTGGCGATCATCGAGCTGGACGACCAACCGGGGCTGCGCCTGCTGAGCAATGTCGTCGGTTGTGCGCCCGAGGAGGTTCGGGTCGGCCAGCCCGTGCAAGTGCGCTTCGAGCAGCACGAAGACGTGTGGCTGCCGCTGTTCGAACCCGCCGGGAGCGCCGCATGAGTGCCAGTGCCAGTCCACTGCATGAAAAGTCGGTCGCCATCAGCGGCATCGGCCAGTCCGAGGTCGGTCGGCCCTCGACCCGCAGCGCGATGCAGCTCACGCTGGACGCCTGCCGGGAAGCCATCGCCGACGCCGGCCTGCGCCGCGAGGACATCGACGGCGTGGCCTGCTGGCCCGGCGACAACAACAACGGCAACAGCTTTTCCCCGGTCGGCCCCAACGCGCTGATCGGCACCATGGGCCTGAAGGTCAACTGGTACGGCGGCGGCTACGAAGGGCCGGGGCCGCTGGCCGGCATCATCAATGGCGCAATGGCGATCGCCACCGGGCTGTGCCGCCATGTGCTGGTGTTCCGCACCATCACCGAGGCCAGCGCCCGGCGCGTCGACAAGACCGCCAATGCCCTGTCCAACAAGACCCAGGGCCGCGACAGCAGTTTCTTCTGGCAGTGGTACACGCCGTACAACGTCCATTCCGCGGTCAACCTGATGGCCCTGTATGCCCAGGCCCACTTCCACGCCTACGGCACGACCCCCGAACAGTTGGCGCAGATCGCGTTGACCTGCCGCGCCAACGCCGTGCTGAACCCCAAGGCCGTGTACCGCCAGCCCATGGCGATGGACGACTACATGGCTTCGCGCATGATCTCGTCGCCGCTGCGCATGTTCGACTGCGACGTCTTCTGTGACGCCTCGACCGCCATCGTGCTGTCGCGGGTCGAGGCCGCGCGCGACGGCCCGAACCCCCCGATCCGGCTGGAGGCGATCGGCGCCGCGCTGCACCAGCCGTGGTCCTGGGACCAGATCTCGCTGACCGAAATGGCCGCCTTCGACACCGGCCGCATGATGTGGCAGCGCACCGACGTGAAGCCCTCCGAGGTCCGGCAGGCCCAGTTGTACGACGGGTTTTCCATCCTCACGATGCTCTGGCTCGAAGGGCTGGGGCTGGTGCCACGGGGCGAAAGCGGCCAATTCATCGAAGGCGGCCAGCGCATCGCCCGTGACGGCGTGCTGCCGATCAACACCAACGGCGGCCAGCTCTCGGGCGGGCGCACCCACGGGTTGGGCTATGTCCATGAAGCTTGCACGCAGCTTTGGGGCCGCGGCGGGGTCCGCCAGATTGCCCCGCACCAAGTGGCGGTCGCCGCCGCTGGTGGTGGGCCGCTGGCGGGCAGTCTCTTGCTGGTGAAGGAAGGATGACCATGTTGCACACCTCGCCCGGACTGGGCCTCGACCTCGCGGAGTTCCGCCGCGCCTGGCGCATCGTCGTCCTCGCCACGCTGGGCATCGCCGCCAATGCCGCAGCGTCGATGCTGTACGCCTTCGGGGCCTTCACGCTGCCCTGGCAGCAGGCTTTTGGCTGGGAGCGCAGCCAGATCCAGTCGGCGATCGGCTTCCTCTTTCTTGGCGCCGTGCCGAGTGCCCAGTTGGTCGGCTGGCTGAACCGGCGCTACGGCATGAAGCGTGTCACTTCGCTGTCGCTGCTCGCGCTGTCGGCGGCGTATGTGGCGATGACGCAGATGGGGTCGTCGATCACCAGCCTGTATGGGTTCCTGCTGCTGCTCGCGCTGTGCAGCATGGGCACGATGCATGTCACCTGGACCCACCTCGTCAATCTCTGGTACGACCGCAACCGCGGCCTGGCCCTGGCGCTGGTGCTGTCGGGCACGGGGCTGGCCGCGATCGTCATTCCGGCTGCCGTGAGTGCGCTGACGGCGCGCTGGGGCTGGCAGGCGGGCGTGCTGATGCTGGCCGTGCTGCCGGTGGGCATCGTGTTGCCGCTGGTGCGGATGTGGATGGTCGAGCCCGACCTCACGCCTGACAAGGCAGGATCGGCAGACAGACCCGTGGCCACTGCATCGCGTGGCGGCATTCCGTTCCGCACCGCCCTGCGCAGTCCGCGCTACTGGGCGCTGAACCTGGCGCTGTCGATGGTGGTGGCGGCGATCGTGACCATGGTCACCAGCACGGTGCCACTGCTGCGCGACAAGGGCCTGGACGCTGCGACGGCCGGCCGCGTGTTCGGCAGCTTCGGCCTGTCGCTGATCGGCGGCCGGGTGCTGGTCGGCTACCTGATCGACCGCTTCTGGGCGCCGGGCGTGGCGGCGGTGGCCATCGCCTTGCCGGCGGTCGGTTGCTGGCTGCTGTCGGGCGGGGGCGCACCGGACACGGCCATGCTGACCGTGGCGGTGATGCTGATCGGGGTGGGCGCCGGCGCCGAATTCGACATCGCCGCTTTCCTGGTGGCGCGCTACTTCGGCCTGCGTGACTACGGACACCTGTTCGGTGTCCATCTGGCGCTGATCACGCTGGCGTCCACGCTGGCGCCGTGGGTGTTCGGCCAGCTCTACAAGAGTTCCGGCAGCTACACGCTGATGCTGACCTTGTGTGGCGGCATGTTCCTCGGCGGGGCCTTGATGCTGCTCCCGCTGGGACGCTATCCGCGCTTCGACGCCAGCCCTTCGACCTGATCCCCATTCCCTTTCCGAGCATTGCCCATGTCCCTCGCACACATCGTCATCGCCGGTGCCGGCCAGGCCGGCTACCAGGTCGCCGCTTCACTGCGCCAGGACGGCTACACCGGCACGCTCACGCTGGTCGGCGACGAACCCGGCGTGCCCTACCAGCGTCCGCCGCTGTCCAAGGCCTACCTGCTCGGCAAGGTCGGTCGCGACGCACTGCGCTTCCGGACGCCCGAGTTCTATGCGCAGCAGCACATCGAGCGCGTCGAGGCCCGCATCACGTCGATCGACCGCACGGAGCGCGCTGTCCTGCTGGACGACGGGCGCCGCTTGCCCTACGACCACCTGGTCCTGGCGATGGGGGCCCGCAACCGGGTGCCTGCCGTGCCCGGCATGGCGCTGGAGGGCGTACTGGGCATCCGCACGCTGGCCGATGCCGACGCGCTGGCGCCGCGAC
>JBEEMX010000423.1:0-3514 GCA_041192465.1 Pseudomonadota bacterium
CGGTTCTCGCTGTAGATCGTCCAGGCGGCGAACAGGCCCAGACCCAGCCAGCCGATCCGGAAGAACAGGCTCCAGCGCCGGGTGCTGCGCCGGTCGCGCAGGTAGTCGCGGGCGAACTGCTCCATCACGTGGTCGAAGGGCCCGCGAGAGGCCACCGCTGGCACGGCCGTGGCGGCGGGTGCGTGGACGGTTTCGGGAGCCGGTGCGGGCGTGGGCGCAGGGGAGGGCGTGTCGTCAGGCTGGGTCATGGGAGCTTCAGTCGCCGAAAGCCGGCGTCAAGGTGGCGGAAGGATACCAAGACACCTGTCCGTCGTGCTCGACCACCTGCAGGGGCTTGAGCCGCCGTCCGCGGCACGGGCCGCCGACGCAGTAGCCGGTCGCTGGCTCGTAGACCGCGCCGTGGATCGAACAGATGATCCACTCGCCGGTGTCGTCCAGGAACTGCCCCTCCTTCCAGTCCATCTCGGCCGGGACGTGGGCGCACTGGTTCAGGTAGCCGACCACCTGGCCGCCGTGGCGCAGCACGAAGCCGCGGGCGGGCTGGCCGTATTCGAGCAGGTCGAAGACGTGGGCCGTGCCGCCGTCGGCGAGGTCGGCGGCGGGGCACAGGGGCAGGGCGGCGGCGGCGGGCGGGGCGGGCTGGGTCATGGGGGAGATTGTGCCGCCGACTCCGGGCAACGGGCCCCCACACAGACCGGGTCGGCTCCTCTATGATGTGTACGTTGTTGTTGAAAGGTACACATCATGCGCACGAACATCGAGATCGACGACCAGTTGATGCGGGAGGCGCTCCGGTTGACGGGGGCGAAGACCAAGAAGGAGGCCGTGGAGCTGGGCCTTCGGACGCTGTTGCGGTTGCGGCAGCAAGAGCAACTGCGTCAACTCAGGGGCAAGTTGCAGTGGGACGGTGACCTGGATGCCATGAGGCTGGACAAATGATCCTCGTGGATTCCAGCGTCTGGATCGACTTTTTCCGAGGGGTGGCCACGCCGCAGGTGGACGCACTGGATCGGCTGCTGGGGGTCGAGCCGCTGGCGGTGGGCGACTTGATCCTGACGGAAGTGCTGCAAGGCTTCCGAAGCGAGAAGGACTTCAACCAGGCGCGCAAACTGCTGCTGACCTTGGAGCCGGTCGAGATTGGCGGTCAGGAGGTTGCCGTTCAGGCGGCGAGGAATTTCCGTGTCCTGCGGGAGCGGGGTGTCACTGTGCGCAAGACGATTGATACGTTGATTGCGACGAAATGCATGGAGGCGGACATGGCCTTGCTGTACAGCGACAGGGATTTCGATCCGTTTGTGGAATACCTTGGGCTGCGCTCGGCGTTGGCGGAGATTTGAATGCTCGGTGCCATGCTTCAACTACGCCGCTGCGCGCATGTTTTCCGCGGGCAGGAGATTCCATCGCACCTGGATCGTGTCAGCGGAGAGATCCGCTCCGCAGTCCCATTCAACGAAGTAAATGCCGTTGTGGATTCGCTCGAATTCACGCTTGTCCTTGAGCGGCAAAAAGGCTTCTGAATCCAGCAGCGGCTTCACGTCGAACAGGCCGGTTGTTCCGTCGTCGGCCTTGATGCACAGCACGTAGTTGTCCTGCGGAATGATTTCTGCGATGTTCATTGGTCAAGTCCCAGTCGGCACGCAGGTCGTCTTCGTGTATCTCAATCCATGCAACGACCAACTGGTGCTTTTTCGGTGGAATTTTTCCCGCCAGGACCGTGCCGTCGTGAATTGAGTACACGGCTACTTCACCTTGGACAGGGCACTCTCAGCGTTAAAGATCTGTGATGCACGGTTCATAGATATTCGGCTTGACATCAAAAATGTCGCGGTGTGAGCCAACTTGTTGAACCGCCCACTGCGGACCCGCACGGTGGGTGGTGTGGTGGCTGGGAGTTAGATACTCCCGGCTACCCGATTATATTTTTTATGAACCACCACGCATTTTTGATTCTATTGATCGAAGAGTATTCTGTATTTCTCTTCTTTTAATTCAGGATCAATATCTTGGATATATTCTGCAGCGAAATCATCCCCGCGCTTTCTATTTTGCGGAGGCTCTAATGCCTCTATTAGTAGAGATTCAAGTGTTGTGACTATTAACAGTCTAACTAAACACCGCAGTTCCCAGTCGCATACCGAGTATGCGTATGCTCGAAATACGTCTTCACAAAATCACTGGACGCCTGCAGCTTGTTCATGAACTGCTCGGCCAGTCGGCGCAGCATCGAATCATCCTTGATGGGCGCGGCCTGGCGCAGATGCGTTTTCAGATCCCGGTTGATCCATTCGTCCGGGTTGTGCTCGGGCGCGTACGACGGCAGGTAGAACAATTCGATCCGCGCCTGGTTCTTCGGCTGCTCCAACCACTCCCGCGCCGCCTTCGAGTGATGCACCCGCAGGTTGTCCACGATCAGGAACACCTTGCGCTCTGCCGGCACGTCATGCACCAGCGCCTGCATGAAGTCGATGAACCGCCCCGCGTTGATCGATCCCTCGTGCAGCGCGAACCTCACCTGCCCCTGGTTGCTCAGCGCCGAGATCATCGTCAAGTGACTCCACCGCACCCGATGCACCAACTCCGGCGTGTGCCCGGCCGGCGCGTACCCCCGCACCCACGCCGTGTCCTGCCTCACCGCCGTCTCGTCCGCCCAGCAGATCTCCGCCCCTTCGGCCTTTGCCCGCTTCAGCAAGGCCGGGTACACCTTCTCCTGCCACTCACTCACCGCCAGCGCGTCCTGCTCCTGCGCCTTCTGGGTCGGCCTCTGCGGCGTGCATCCCCACCGCCTCAGGTACTCCCCCACCGTGCTGATGGGCATCTTCACCCCGAACTTCACCTCCACCGCCTGCTGCACCGCGTGGCGATTCCACAGCGCAAACGGCAGATCCAGCACCTGCGGCGTCTCGTGCAGCACCACGTCCCGCAACGCCTGCTCGTCGGCCTCGCTCAGCGTGCGCTTCTTCCCGTACTCCCTGCCTCGCCGCAGCGACGCCACATCGCCCACTTCCGCCCGACTCAGATGAAACCTCCTCACCCACACCATCAGCGTTGACAGGCTCACCCCCACAATCTCCGCGATGTTCCCCCACGTCAGATTCATCTCGTGCCGCAGTCGGTGCGCC
Organism: Pseudomonadota bacterium; assembly: GCA_041192465.1. Taxonomy (GTDB): domain Bacteria; phylum Pseudomonadota; class Gammaproteobacteria; order Burkholderiales; family Burkholderiaceae_C; genus Sphaerotilus. The sequence goes on from JBEEMX010000423.1 coordinate 3,120, forward strand.
TGCCGGCGCAGCAATTGCAACGACTCTTCCGACAGTTGGCGTCCGTCTGGCGTCGTCATCGGCTTCACCTCTTTCCGGTCAATGATCCAGTGTACTGCTTATAATTAGGGTGTTAATAGCAATGGTTCTTAGCATTCTACGAACAGCCCGTTGAGCCCAGCCACTAGGCCAAGCAGATCGAAACGGCAGTTGAAGCGGTAGGCGAACGCAACTAGGTAGCTGCCAACGTGATTGTGGCAATTGATCACTTGGAAAGCACCCGACCTGGATGGCTGTGGGCTGGAAGTGCAAGTTGCATGTGGTGCAGCAGTAACAAGTTCACTGGGCTATACAAACAGTGCAAGCGGAACATGTTTGATCAGCGGAACAGTAACATCAACATTAAGTGCTTTACC
>JBEEMX010000424.1:0-3504 GCA_041192465.1 Pseudomonadota bacterium
GCCGAACGCCGTGCGCATGGTGGTCGAGGGGGAGGGCGCCTGGACGACGGTGGACGGCGAACGCTGCCCGATGTCCCGTGGTGACCTGATCCTGACGCCCACCGGCCTGTGGCACGAACACGGCCATGACGGCACCGAGCCGGTGATCTGGCTCGACGTGCTGGACCTGCCGCTGGCCTACTACCTCGAAGTCAGCTACCACCTCAACGGCGGCCGGCAGGAAACCAAGCCGGGCCGTGGCGACAACACCTACCGGCGCGCCGGGGTCACGCCCAGCACCGTGTTCGGCCGCAGCGGCAAGCGGTATCCGATGCTGCGCTACCCCTGGGTGGACACCCGTGCGGCGCTGATCGCCCTGTCCGACGACCAGCCCGCGCTCGACGACGTGCAGATCACCTACGTCAACCCCGAGACCGGCGACGACGCGGAAAACATCCTCGGCTTCTACGCCCAGATGCTGCGCCCCGGCCAGACGCTGACGCTGCCGGCCCGCTCGCCGGCCTGCGTGTTTCACCTGATCGAAGGCGGCGCGGGGGTTGAAGTCGCCGTGCAGACCGACACGCCGCGCACGTTCACCCTGCAGGAAGCCGACACCTGCTGCGCCCCCGGCTACACCGGCGTGACGCTGCGCAATCTGTCCGCCGACCAACCCGCATTCCTCTTCCTGGCCGACGAATCGCCGCTGCACCGCAAGCTCGGTGTCTACGAAGTCCGCGCCTGAATCCCTCCTGACCACTGAATACCAAGCTACCAAGCACTGAACACCATGACCAACTACCTCTGGAACCCGCCCGCCGTCCAATCCCTGCCTATCCGCGGCTCGGACGCCCGCCTGCCGATCAACCGCATCTTCTGCGTCGGCCGCAACTACCACGCCCACGCCATCGAGATGGGCCGCCCGGTGGACAAGTCGGTCGAACGCGCCTTCTACTTCACCAAGTCGCCGCAGACGCTGGTGGAGAGCGGTGCGACCGTCGCTTACCCGCCCGGCACGTCGAACTACCACTACGAGATGGAGCTGGTGCTCGTCGTCGGCAAGGCGGGTTTCCGCGTCGCCGCCGAGGACGCGCATGAACTGGTCTACGGCTACGCCTGCGGTCTGGACATGACGCGCCGCGACCTGCAACTCGTCGCCCGCGACAAGGGCCGGCCGTGGGATCTGGGCAAGGACATCGAACAAGGCTCCGTGTGCAGCGAAGTCGTGCCGATGCCGGGCGTGGTGATCGAGTCGGGCGAGATCGCGTTGCAGGTCAACGGTGTCACCAAGCAGCACTCCGATGTGGACAAGCTGATCTGGAACATCCGCGAAATCCTCGCCGACCTGTCGCAGTTCTATCACCTGGAACCCGGTGACCTGATCTACACCGGCACGCCCGAAGGCGTAGGTGCTGTCGTGGCCGGCGACCGCATCACCGGGCAGGTGGCGGGCGTGAGCGAGGTTTCTCTGACAATCGCCGCAGCCGAATAACCCCTGAAAACGCTTGGAGACACAGCCATGAACCGCCAGACTTTTCTTGCTGCCCTGATCGGCGCCACCGCTTTCGCCCACCTGCCAGCACACGCCCAAGCCGATTTCCCATCCAAGCCGGTGTCGCTCTACACCGCCTTCGCCCCGGGCAGCGGCCCGGATGCCACGCTGCGCCTCGTCGCCGAGAAGCTCGGCAAGCTGTGGAACCAGCGTGTCCTGGTCGAAAACCGCCCTGGTGGCGGCGGCTTCATCGCGATGGACACCGTCAAGCGCGCCGCACCGGACGGCTACACGCTGCTGCAGCTCGACAGTGACCACCTTGCCGCCGTGCCACACCTCTACAAGCAGCGCGGCGCCGATGCGGTGAAACACTTCGAGCCGGTGGCGTCGATCTTCCGCACCACCTTCATGGTGGCGGTGGGATCCGAGTCGAAGTGGAAGAACATGGGCGACCTGATCGCCGCCGCCAAGGCCGAGCCGGGCAAGGTCACGTATGGCTCGTGGGGTGTCGGCAGCCCCGGTCACCTCGGCGCCGAACTGCTGGAAGAGCTGACCGGCATCCGCATGCAGCACGTCCCCTACCGCGAGGTGAGCCAGTTGTTCCCCGCCGTCGCCACGGGCGATGTGGCGTGGAGCCTGGGCACGTTGCCGTCGAGTTCTGGGGCGTACAAGGCGGGCAAGCTGCGTTATCTGGCGGTGGCTTCACCCAAGCGCCTGCCGCAGATGCCCGACGTACCGACCGTGCAGGAAGCGGGCGCGCCGGCCGGGTTCGACGTGAACGCCTTTGTCGTGCTGGTGGCGCCCAAGGGCTTGCCGGTGGCGCTGCGCAACAAGATCAACGCCGACGTGGCCAAGGTCATCGCCGACCCGGAGATCAAGGCGCGCTTCGACACCTTCGCCTTCGAGCCGATCACCTGGACGCCCGAGGACATCACCCGTGGCGTCGAGGCCAAGTCCAAGGTCTACGAGATCCTGGTGAAGAAGGCGAACATCAGCCTGGATTGATCAACTTGGATTGACCTGGTCAATGCCCGTGTCGTGCAGCGTCGTGCGCATCAGTTCGCGCACGACGGCCAGGCTCGGCGCGGGTGTGCGCCCGGCCAGCGTCACCAGGCCGAAGCGGGCGCAGGTGTCCAGCGGCGGCTGCATCGGCAACTCCACCAGCTCTGGCCCGGCCGCGCGGATCGCGATCAGCACCGCGTCACTGCGGGTGGTCACCGCCACCAGGCTCGGAATCTCCTCGCAGCGCAGCGTGACGCAGCGCGCCGGGTGCGCCTGCGGGCCGTAACGCTCCATCAGCACCCGCGCCACCTCGTCGCTCAGCGGCGTCGAGGCGATCGGGTAACGCTGCACCTCGGCGAAGGACACACCGCCGGCCTGCGGCGACTGCATCAGCAGTGGATGCCCCGGCCGGCACATGAACGCCCCGTGCATTTCCAGCAAGGTGTCGATGCACAGGTCCGGCGCGGGGGTCAGCGAGCGCGCATCGACCACCAGCGCATCCAGTTCTCGCTCGCGCAGTGCCTGCACCAGCAGCGCCGTGGTCGCGCGGGAAACCTCCAGGTGCAGCCCCGGATGGCGTTCAGCCACCGTCATCAGCAGCGGTGTCATCAGCATCGCGCCCGGCCCCGAACCCATGCCGATGCGCAGCACGCCCACCTCGCCCGCCGCCATGCGCCGGCCGCTGTCGAGCAGGTCGTCCGCATCCAGCACCACTTGCCGTGCCCGCGCCAGCACCTCGCGGCCGAACGGCGTCAGCTCGCTGTGTCGCCCGATGCGGTCGAACAGCGGCTGGCCAAGTTCGTCCTCCAGCGCCCGGATGCTGCGGCTCAGCGCCGGCTGGGTCAGGCAGAGGGTTTCCGCCGAGCGGCTGAAGGAACCACTCTCGGCCAGGGCGATCAGGTGCTTGAGCTGAACAAGGGTCATGGTGCTATGCATTCAACTCATGGTCATGCGGAAAACAATGCATTGGATGTGCCGTGTTCGCCATCCTAGGATAGATCCGACGACGATCCAACATCCCACCGGAGACAAGC
>JBEEMX010000425.1:0-3498 GCA_041192465.1 Pseudomonadota bacterium
GCCATCACGACCGCCGCCGCGCCGTAGCGCCGGACGAGCTTGGCCTGGCGCTTGAACTCGGCCTCGCCTTCCTTCATCGAGATCGAGTTGACGATGCCCTTGCCCTGGATGCACTTCAGGCCGGCCTCGATCACGCTCCACTTCGACGAGTCGATCATGATCGGCACGCGGGCGATTTCCGGCTCCCCGGCGATCAGGTTCAGGAAGCGCACCATCGCCGCCTGGCTGTCGAGCATGGCCTCGTCCATGTTGATGTCGATGACCTGCGCGCCGTTCTCGACCTGCTGGCGGGCCACCGCCAGGGCGCGCTCGTACTCGCCGGCCAGGATCATCTTGGCAAAGACCCGCGAGCCGGTGACGTTGGTGCGCTCGCCGACGTTGACGAAAAGCGTGCCGGCGCCGATCTCGACGGGTTCGAGGCCCGACAGGCGCATCGGCGGGGGGGTGAGGGGATTCGTCATGTTGTTGTGGTCCCTGGTCAGGCGGTGATCAGCGAGGAGAAGGGCTGTGCATGCTGGCAGCGCGGCCGGTAGCGGCCCACCCGCTCTGCGATGGCGCGGATGTGGTCCGGCGTCGTGCCGCAGCAGCCGCCGGCGATGTTCAGGAAGCCCGCCTTGGCGAACTCCTCGACCAGCGCGCCCGTGATCTCCGGCGTCTCGTCGAAGCCGGTGTCGCTCATCGGGTTGGGCAGGCCGGCGTTCGGGTAGCACGAGATGAAGGTGTCACCCGCGATGCGCGACAGCTCCTCGATGTACGGCCGCATCAGCGTGGCGCCGAGCGCGCAGTTCAGCCCGATGGCGATCGGCTTCGCATGGCGCACGCTGTTCCAGAACGCGCCCACCGTCTGGCCGGACAGGATGCGGCCCGAGGCGTCGGTGACGGTACCGGAGATGATGACGGGCAGGCGCTCGCCGGTGTCTTCCATCAGCTCGTCTAGCGCGAAGATGGCTGCCTTGGCGTTGAGCGTGTCGAAAATGGTCTCCACCAGGAACAGGTCGCAGCCGCCATCCAGCAAGCCCTTCGCCTGCTCGTAGTACGCCGCGCGCAGTTGATCGAAGCTGGTGTTGCGGGCGCCGGGGTCGTTCACGTCGGGGCTGATGCTGGCGGTGCGCGGCGTCGGGCCGAGGGCGCCGGCCACGAAGCGCGGCTTGTCCGGCGTCGAATACCGGTCGCAGCAGTCACGGGCCAGCTTGGCGGCGGCGACGTTCATCTCGTAGGCCAGCGGGGCGAGGTCGTAGTCCTCCTGCGCCACGCTGGTGGCGCCGAAGGTGTTGGACTCGATGATGTCGGCGCCGGCCGCGAGGTACTGGTCGTGGATCTCGGCGATCACGTCCGGGCGGGTCAGCACGAGCAGGTCGTTGTTGCCTTTCAGATCCTTGCCGTGGTCACGCAGTCGCTCGCTGCGGAAATCCGCTTCGGTGAGCTTGTAACGCTGGATCATCGTGCCCATCGCGCCGTCGAGGACGACGATGCGCTGGCGGAGCAGCTCGGGCAGGCGTGCGGCGCGGGTGTAGGCGGGGGTCGGGGCGGCAGTCATCCCGGGATTGTAGGCAGGCGGGGCTGGATCTGCCCCACCTGTCCCGGCGGCCCGACGGGCGTTCAGTGCACAAAGCCGATGCTGCGCCGTTCGCGCACCTGCGGCTTCACGCGGTGTTCGCCTTCGAGCTGCGACAGAAACTCGTCCGCATCGAAGGCTTCACCGAGGATGTCCACCTGCCGCCGCACCGCCGCGAAGTCGCCGCACGCCAGTTGGTCCAGCACGCTCAGGCGCTGGCGCTGCTCGTCGGTCAGGCGCGGGGCGTCGCCTTCGAGCGCCTCGGCGATGAACATCCGGACGCGCTGGTCCGGCAGCAGCGGCTGGAAGTGCAGCTTGAAGGTGAAGCGCCGCAGCGCCGCCTCGTCCAAGTCCTCGAACAGGTTGGTGGTGCAGATGAACACCCCGCCGAAACGCTCCATGCCCTGCAGCATCTCGTTGACCTCGGTGATCTCGTAGGTCCGCTCGGCGCGCTTGCGGCTGCGCAGGAAGCTGTCGGCTTCGTCGAGCAGCAGCACCGCCTGTTCGGCTTTCGCCTCGTTGAACATCTTGGCCATGTTCTGTTCGGTCTCGCCGACGAACTTGCTGACCAGATCGCTGGCCTGCCGGACCATCAGCGGCCGGCCGAGTTCGCGGGCGATGTGCTCGGCGAGTGCGGTCTTGCCCGTGCCCGGTGCGCCGTGGAAGCACAGGGCGCCATGGCCGCGCCGCTTGAGCGCCTCGACGATGCGCGGGATCTCGAAGCGGCTCTCGACGTTCAGCAGGCTCAGGTCGTAGGTCGTCACCACCGGCCGGGCACGGTCGGCCTGGCGATCGACGGTGCCGAGCGCGAGGTCGGCGTGGGCGATCTGGCGCTCGATCAAGGCTTCGATCGATTGCAGCGGTGCCGCCCCTTGCGCATCGCCGATCAGCTTGGCGAAGCGCACGGCGGTGCGGATCTGCGCCGGGGTCAGTGCCTTGCGTTGCGTCAGCCGCTCCACGAACTCGGCGCTCACGGGCGTGTCTCCCAGCGCCCGCAGCACCAGCGCCTCGCGGGCGCCGGGCGGCGGCGACTTCAGCTCCAGGTGGTACTGGAAACGCCGTCGGAAGGCCGGGTCGATCTGCTCGATGCGGTTCGTGACCCACAGCACCGGCACCGGATTCGTCTCCAGGATCTGGTTCACCCACGCCTTGCCGTTCACCGACGAGCTGCCGCCACCGTGGCTTGCATCGGTGCTGTCCATGCGTGCCATGAGCTGCGCGGCGTCGGACGAGATCGGCGGGAACACGTCCTCCACCTCGTCGAACAGCAACGCGACGTTCGGGCTGGCCTTCAGGAACACCTGGCTGATCTGCAGCGAGCGGTAGCGGTCGCGGCCCGAGAGCGAGTTGCCGTCGCGGTCGGCGTATTCGACCTCGTACAGCTCCAGTCCGGCCGTCTGCGCGACGACGCGGCCGAGTTCGGTCTTGCCGGTGCCGGGCGGGCCGTACATCAGCACGTTCACCCCCGCCTCGCGCCGCTCGACCGCGTTCTTCAGCAGCGCGATCAGCACGTCCACCTCCTCGCCGACGAAGTGGAAATCGGCTGGCGTCAGCTCGCTTTTTGTCGCCGGCCGGGTGAAGACGGCCATCAGATCCTGTGGGTCGCGGTACTCGCGCATCAGCACCGGCGGCAACTGGTCTGACACCTTCATCAGGTCGGCCAGGTCGGTGATGTTGTGCTCGGAGATGAGGTTCTCGATCATGCCGATGCGTTCCAGTCGCGAGCCGGCGCGCAGGGCTTCGGCCACGTCGCGCTGATCGACGCCGGCCACTTCGGCGATGGTCGCGTAGGCCTCCTGCGCGCTCGACACCTTGAACTCGACCAGCAGTCCGCGCAGGTCGCGCTGGTAGCGGGCGAGCGTGCCGTACAGGATCAGCGCCCGCTCGGCCGGGTTGAGCTGCAGCAGGCCGGCGAGTACCTCGACGTTCTTCTCGACCAGCGT
>JBEEMX010000426.1:0-5344 GCA_041192465.1 Pseudomonadota bacterium
CGGCCACCGTGATCGTCGCGCTGGCCCGCTGGTCACGGGCGCGCTCGATGGCCAGCAGCGCGATCGGCTGTCGCGGCGGCGTGATCCCGGCCATCAGCAGACCGACCAGCCCCGGTACCACCATGATCCCGCCCAGCAGCAGCAAGGCCACCGCCCCATACGCCGCCAGCGGCAACTCGCCCCACGGCGGCACAAACGCCAGCGCCACGCCCGCGACGATCAGCGCCGGCCCGAGCCACGGTCGCGCCATCCCCTGAGTACCATCACCGCCGAGGCCCTTGAGGCTCTGCGCCGGGGACAGCGCGGCGGCCATGCGTGCCGGCTGCCAACCGCCGGCCAGTGCCGCGATCACGCCCAGCCCGCCGTACACCGCCGCCGCACCGCTCGACCACTGCAGCGTCGGCGCCGACCCGCCCAGCAGCCCGCTGCCCAGATCCCCGCCGAGCACCTGCAGCGCCAGCGCCGCCAGCCCCGTGCCCAGCGCAACCCCCAGCCCCGCCCCGACAACCCCCAGCAGCGCCGCCTCGGCCAGCACCAGCGCCAGCCGCTCGCGGGCGTGCATCCCCAGCACCCCCAGCAGCGCCAGTTGCGGCACCCGCTTGGCGACGGCCAGCGACTGCACCGAGAACACCAGGAACGCCCCCGTGAACAGCGCCACCAGGGCCAGCACGGTGAGGTTCACGCGGTAGGCCCGCGAGAGATTCGACACCCGCTGCGCCGCCTCGTCCGGCGCCGCCGCGCGCACCGACGCCGGCAACGCCAGCGCCCGCAGCACCGTGTCGCGGTCGGCGCCTGGCTGCAGGCGCACGTCGATGCGGCTGAGTTGCCCGAGCCGGCCAAAATGCGCCTGTGCCCCTGCCAGATCGATGACCGCCAGCGGCCCGGTGTCAGCGCCCACAAGGCCGCCCACCGTCAACGCCACCAGCCGGTTGCCCGACTGCACCCGCAGCGCCTTGCCCGCGTTCACGCCGAACAGCCGCTGTGCCGCCGGATTGAGGAACACCCGATCCGGGTCGAGCAGGGCCAGCCTGGGCGCGTCACGCAGCGCGGGGTCCGGCCGCGGCAGCAGGGCGGGGGCCAGTGCTGCGGCCACCATCGCGTCCTGCCCGATCAGCTTCAGCCCGTGCTTGCGGCCTTGGGCGTCGAGCGCGTAGGTGTCGATCTCGATCACCGGGCTGGCCAGCGCGACACCGGCCTGCGCGGCCACACGGGCGTAGAGCGCCTCGTCCAGCCCGCTGCGGCCGACCGGGCGCAGCTCCACGTCCGGCTGGCCGTTGACCGAGCGCACGGCCTGACCGAACTCGGCCAGCGCCGACGCATTGATCAGGTGGACCGCAAACGCCAGCGCCACGCCCAGCGCAATCGCCAGCAGCGCCACACCCGTCCGGCCAGGGTGGTGGCGCACCTCGCGGGCGATCAGGTGCAGGGTGTCACGCAGGTGCATGGCGTTGGATCAACCGGTCTTTGTGGAGGAGTGCGGTTTATTGCAACCGGATCGGTACCAATTGGTGCCTGGTCCGCGGGCACAATCGCCCGCACCATGGCACCGACCACCGACTCCACCACTGTGCCGCCCGAGATCGGTCCCTTGCTGCACGCGGTGGCGCGGTGGGTGCGGCGCATCGGTGTGCAGCGGGCCACGGTGGTGGTGGTCGGGTTGAGCGTGCTGGCATCGGAAGCACTCACGCTGGTCTGGCATCTGGTGGCGGGCTGGTCGCTCAACAGCCAGGGGCTGATCATGGCGGCGCTCGTCCCGGTGCCGATCGCCTCGCTGTGTGCCGGCTTCACGCTCAAGCTGATCGTGGCGCTGGACCAGGCGATGCTCCGGCTGGAAGAGCTGGCGATGACGGACTCGCTGACCGGTCTGCGCAACCGGCGCTGTTTCATGCAGGCCGCCACGCTGGAGTTCGAGCGCGCCACGCGCCATGCCCGGCCGATGGCCGTGGTGCTGAGGTGCTGATCGACGTGGACCACTTCAAGGGCATCAACGACCGCCATGGCCACCAGTGCGGCGACCGGGCGCTCATCGAGATCGCCCAGGCTTGTCAGAGCACGCTGCGCAAGACCGACCTGCTCGCCCGCTTCGGCGGCGAGGAGTTCATCGTGCTGCTGCCAGAAACCGGCCAGCGGGAGGCGGTGCGGCTGGCCGAGCGCATGCGCAACGCCGTCTCTGCCGACCTGCGTCTGCCTGACCACCAGCGGCCGGGTGCCGTGACGATCAGTCTGGGGGTGGTGGCGCTGAGCCGCAGCACGCCGACGCTCGACGTGCTCATCCAGGCGGCCGATCAGACGCTCTACGACGCCAAGCGTGCAGGCCGGAACCGCGTGCATACCCAGCCGGTACCGATCTAGGTCCGGGCCACTGCGTCGCATCAGCGCGCCTCGACGCCGTCGGCGCGCAGACGCAGCGCCCGGTCGGCTTGTGCCGCGGCGGCCTCGGAATGGGTCACGATCAGGCAACCTGCCCCATGCCGCCGCGCCTGTGCGCACAGCAGGTCCAGCACGCGCTGCGCGGTGATCGGGTCGAGGTTGCCGGTGGGTTCGTCCGCCAGGATCAACGCCGGCCGATGCACCAAGGCCCGGGCGATGGCCACGCGCTGCAGTTGGCCGCCCGACAGTGTGCGCGGCTGGCGTGCCCCGAGTGACTCCAGCCCGACCTCGCTCAGCACGCCCTGCACCCGCTCCGCGATGGCCCCGCGGTCGCGCCAGCCTTGCAGCATCAGCGGCAGCCCGACGTTGTCCGCGACGCTCAGGTGGGGCAGCACATGGAACGCCTGGAACACGAAGCCCAGCGCCGCCCGCCGCAGCAGCGCCGCCTCGCGCTCGGTGAGGCGGCCCACGTCGCTGCCGGTGATCTCGACCGTGCCGGTGTCCGCCCGGTCCAGCCCGGCGATGCAGTTCAGCAGCGTGGATTTGCCCACGCCGGATTCCCCCACCAGCGCGACCACCTCGCCGCGCTGCATCGCCAGGTGGACGTTGTGGAATACGCTGGTGTCGCCGTAGCGTTTGCCCAGGCCGGTGATGCGCAGCAGCGGGGCAGCGGTGTCTAGGCTCGGCATCACTGCGCTTCCCGTTCCAGCACCGGCATCACCCGCGCCAGCACCGCCGCCACCGGATCGCCCGCGTCACAGGCGATCACCTCGCGCTGCACCATGCCGCGCAGCCAGGTGATCTGGCGCTTGGCGAGCTGCCGCGTGGCGGCGAGGCCCTTCTCGGTAAGCTGTGCGGCGGGCCACAGGCCGTCGAGCATCTCCCAGGTTTGCCGGTAGCCGACGCAGCGCATCGATGGCAACTCGGCATGCAGATCGCCGCGGGCGCGCAGCCGCTGCACCTCGTCGATCAGACCGCCCGCCAGCATTGCCTCGAAACGCTGCGCGATCCGGGCATGTAGCCAGGCGCGGTCGGTCGGCTCCAGCGACAGCAGCGGGAATTCGGGTGGCGTGTCGGCGGCATCCGACAAGGCGGTGCGGCCGAATCGGCCGGTGTGGAAGCTCGACAGCGGCTGGCCGCTGACTTCCCATACCTCCAGTGCCCGCTGGATGCGCTGGGCATCGTTGGGCGACAGCCGTGCCGCGGTGACCGGATCGACCGCGGCCAATCGGCCGTGCATTGCCGGCCAGCCGATGGTGCGGGCACGTTCGTCCAGCGCGGCGCGCACGGCCAGGTCGGCCACCGGCAGCGCATCGATGCCGTCGAACAGTGCCTTGAAGTACAGCATCGTGCCGCCCACCAGCAGCGGTACCGCGCCCCGCCTGCGGATCTCGCCGATCAGCCGGCGCGTGTCCGTGACGAAGGCCGCGGCGGAATACGCGGCGGTGGGTTCGATCAGGTCAATCAGGTGGTGTGGCACCTCGGCGCGTTCGGCCGCCGAAGGCTTGGCGGTGCCGATGTCCATGCCGCGGTAGACCAGCACCGAATCGACGCTGAGTATCTCGACCGGTGGCAGGCCGCGTTCCCGGCAGGCGCGGGCGATGGCCAGCGCGGCGGCAGTCTTGCCGCTGGCGGTCGGGCCAGCCAGGGCGAAGGTGGTCGGGACAGGCGCCGTCATCGGGTGTCTCCATGGCGCTGCACCAAGGTCCAGGCAATCAGTGCGACGACCGCCGAGCCGATCGCGACGCCATAGGCCAGCGGTTTGGTCGTGCCGTCCAGCGCCAACCCCAGCCACTGCCCGGTGAAAAACGCCACCACCGCCAGCATGAAACCCGCCAGCGCCGCGGCTGCACCCGCCTGCTGCGGGAACGGGCCGACCGCGCCGGCCTGGCCGCAAGCCTGGTGCGTGCCATGCCCGAAGGCGAAGAAGAGCTGCGGCACGAGGATCGCCCATACCGTCTGCACGCCCGTCGCGGCCAATGCCGCCATCGACAGCCCGCCGACCAGCGTGAACCACGCGGCACGCCAGACGGCGCCGGTCATGCCATGCCGCACCAGCCAGCGCCGGCAGACGAAGGTGCCGACCAGGTAGGCGATGGAGCTGCTGCACAGCGCCAGCCCGTACTGTGCCGCGCTCAGCCCGAGCACCTGCATGTAGACAAACGATGACCCGGCCAGGAACACGAACAGCCCGCCGTAGGTCGCCGCCGACAGCCCCGCCCAGGCGAGGAAGGTCGGGTGGCACAGCACGGTGCGCCACGAGGCCAGCAGCGGGCCGGGGTGCAGCGCCAGCAGGTTCTTCTGGCGGATGGTCTCCGGCAGTTGCGTGGCGACGAAAACCAGCGTCCCGAGCGCGATCACCGCCGCGGTGACGAAGGCCATGTGCCAACCCACATGCCCGGCCAGCCAGCCGCCCAGCAGCGGGCTGGTGATGGCGATGACCCCCAGGCCGGACAGCCCGAGCGACATGATCCGCGCCCCTTCGTGCGGCGCGTACAGGTCGCGCACCATCGCCCGTGCGACAACCACCACGCCGGCCATCACCGCCCCCTGCACGATACGCACCAGCACCAGCGCCTCGATGGAGTTCGCCAGCACCGCCGCGAAGCTGGCCAGCAGATAGACCGACAGCGTGGCCAGCAGCACCGGCCGCCGCCCGAAGCGATCCGCAACCGGCCCGGCCACCAGTTGCCCGAAACCGAAGGACAGCAGCAGCGCGGCCATCGTGAGCTGGGTTGCGTGCATCGAGGCGTGCAGCTCGGCCTGGATCGCGGGCAGCGCGGGCAGGTAGAGGTCGGTCGTCACCGGTTGCAGCCCGAGCAGCAGCGCGAGGGCCACCGCGGCGATCAGGGCGGAGGGCCGCCGGGTCGGCGCTGTCATGCGGTGGCGCGGCGGCGGACGCGGTCGAGGTAGGCGTGCGGGTCCGGGGGCCGGCCGCTGCGCTGGGACTCCCAGAGCATCTCGCCCAGGCAGT
>JBEEMX010000427.1:0-3473 GCA_041192465.1 Pseudomonadota bacterium
CGCGGCGGCCCGCCGGGCCTTCTTCGAGACGGGGGGGGGGCGCAAGGACCAGTGCAATCTGGTCGGCCAGCCCGTCGCGGTCATCATGTGCGACATTGACCACTTCAAGTCCTTCAACGACCGCTATGGCCATGCCATCGGCGACGAGGTCATCAAGGCGGTGGCAGGCATCTACAACACCGCGGCGGCCGAGATCGGGCTGGCGTGCCGCTATGGCGGGGAGGAGTTCTGCGTGATGCTGCCCGGCTGCGACGAGGCGCAGGCGCAGGTGTTCGGCGAGATGCTGCGCAAGCGCGTGCAGGACACGGCCGGTGATGACATCGACTACGAGCCGCGGCTCAGCATCACGTCGAGCTTCGGGGTAGCGGTGACCCGCTCGCCACGTCTGGCGCTGGAACAGCTCATTGACCAGGCCGATCAGGCGCTCTACCAGTCCAAGCGGGCCGGGCGCAACCGCTGCACGCTGTTCGAGGAAACACAGCCCGCACAGGCCAGCACGGACGCCGACACCACCGCCTGATGCGGCGGCGCCCACGGCATCACAGTGGCAGCGGGTCCGTGTCGTCGAAGCGCAGGACTTCGAAGCTGACGGTCGGCGCGTTGATGATGTTCGGACTGACCCCGAGACAGATCACGCCGCGCCCGTGCAGCGTGCAGGCCCCGCGGCGCAGCGTCACCACCTCGGACTGGCGGCCGAAGCGCACGTAGGTGCCATTCGAGCTGAGATCGGTGAGCTGGAAATTGCCGCTGTGCCACTCGATGCGGGCGTGCATCCGCGAGACACGGCTGTCGTCGAGGCAGTAGGCCGCTTCGTGGCTGCGACCGAGGATGGCCGGCAGATTGCGCACCGTGTGGATGCGCGACACGCCTTCGCTGACCAGCCGGATGCCTTCGGGCACGGTGGTCGGGGTGGCGTCGCCGAACATGGTGGACAGGGGATCCGGCCCGGAGCGCCGCGCCTCGAAGCGCCACACCTCCACCGGCTCGACCCGGCCGCGCAGGTGCAGCCGCTCCAGCCGCCGAAACCGCTCGCGCACGTCCGACGGCAGCACCCCCAGCGTCTGCGAAGTCACCAGCGTCTCGTTGTCGCCGGCATGGTCGAGCAGCCGGGCGGACACGTTCACGGCATCGCCAAAGCAATCACCTGCGACCTCGATCACCTCGCCGTGGGCCATGGCGATCTGCACGCGCATCACCGGGCTGCGCGAGGGCCGCGCCGCCCCCATGACCCGCTCCAGCGATTCGTGGACTTCCTCGGCCGCCCGCACGCCACCCACCGGGTGCGGAAACACGGCCATCAGCCCGTCGCCGAGCGTCTTGATGACACGCCCCCCCTGGCCTTCCATGATGCGGGCCACCACCGCCACGCTGTGCGTGACGACGGACGCGGCTTCAGCATTCCCCAAGCTTTCGTAGAGGGACGTGCTGCCGCGCAGATCGGCAAAAAGAACGGTACAAGTCACGGTCTGCGGCATACACGCAGTTTACCTTGTCGTTTCGTGAAGCAGTGCGCATCCAGAGGTTGCAGAAGTGAAATGACCCTGCGGATGCAGGGCCACGTTCACGGGAGAGGTTAATCCCCCTTTGTCAACCGGGATGCTTACAGATTGTCCAGATAGGTCCGCAGCTTGTCCGAGCGGCTCGGGTGCTTGAGCTTGCGGATGGCCTTGGCCTCGATCTGGCGGATGCGCTCGCGGGTCACGTCGAACTGCTTGCCAACCTCTTCCAGCGTGTGGTCCGTGGACATCTCGATGCCGAAACGCATGCGCAGCACCTTGGCTTCACGCGGCGTCAGGCTGTCCAGGATGTCCCGTACGACATCGCGCAGACCCGACTGCATCGCGGCCTCGATCGGCGCGGTGTTGTTGGTGTCCTCGATGAAGTCGCCCAGGTGGCTGTCGTCGTCGTCCCCGATCGGCGTTTCCATGGAGATCGGCTCTTTCGCGATCTTCATGATCTTGCGGATCTTGTCCTCGGGCATCTCCATTTTCTCGGCCAGCGAGGGCGCGTCCGGCTCGAAACCGAACTCCTGCAGGTGCTGGCGAGAGATCCGGTTCATCTTGTTGATCGTCTCGATCATGTGAACCGGGATGCGGATCGTGCGGGCCTGGTCGGCGATCGAGCGGGTGATGGCCTGGCGAATCCACCACGTCGCATACGTCGAGAACTTGTAGCCCCGGCGGTATTCGAACTTGTCCACCGCCTTCATCAGGCCGATGTTGCCTTCCTGGATCAGGTCGAGGAACTGCAGGCCGCGGTTGGTGTACTTCTTGGCGATGGAGATGACGAGGCGCAGGTTGGCCTCGATCATCTCGCGCTTGGCTTCGCGCGAGTTGGCCTCGCCCTCGTTCATGCGCTTGTTGATCGCCTTCAGGTCGTCGATCGGCACGACGGCCTTGGTCTGCAGGTCGATCAGCTTCTGCTGCAGTTCCTGGATCGGCGGCAGGTTGCGGCCCATGATGGCGCTGTAGGGCTTGCCCGCGGCGATCTCGCCCTCGGCCCAGGCGAGATTCAGGATGTTCGGCGGGAACACCTTGATGAACTGCTCCTGCGCCATGCCGCAGCGGTCCACGACGATCTTGCGCAGCTCGCGCTCGTAGCGGCGCACATCGTCCACCTGCGAGCGCAGCAGGTCGCACAGCTTCTCGATCGTCTTCACCGTGAAGCGGATCGTCATCAACTGCGTGCTGATGGCTGCCTGCGCGGTGTTGTAGGGCGCCGACTTGTAGCCGTGGCTGGTGTAGGCGGCGCGCATCTTGGCGAACTCGGCGCGCATCGAGTCAAAGCGTGACAGGGCCTGGTTCTTGAGTTCTTCGAGCTTCTTGGTCAGTGCCTTGGAGGTGCCGCCTTCTTCCTCGTCCTCGTCGAATTCGTCGAAATCTTCTTCGGCGACATAGTCATCGGCTTCTTCGGAGGAGACGAAGCCGTCCACCACTTCCGAGATCTGCGACTCGCCGGCGCGGATGCGGTCGGCCATGCCCAGGATCTCGTCGATCGTGGCGGGCGAGGCGGAAATCGCCAGCATCATGGCCTGCAGACCGCCTTCGATCCGCTTGGCGATCTCGATCTCGCCCTCGCGGGTCAGCAGCTCGACCGTGCCCATTTCGCGCATGTACATGCGGACCGGGTCGGTGGTGCGGCCGAACTCGGAGTCCACCGTGGACAGCGCGGCTTCGGCGGCTTCCTCGGCTTCTTCCTCGGTCGAGGTCGTCGTGCCGCCACCGGCGATCAGCAGCGTGGCCGCGTCGGGCGCCTGCTCGTAGACCGCGATGCCCATGTCGTTGAGCATCGAGATGATGGCTTCCAGGATCTCGTTCTCGACCAGCTTCTCGGGCAGGTGGTCGTTGATCTCCTGGTGCGTCAGGAAGCCGCGGGTCTTGCCCATCTTGATGAGGGTCTTCAGCTCCTGGCGGCGCTTGGCGACTTCCTCTTCGGTGAGCGTGGTCTCGTCCAGACCGAATTCCCGCATCAGC
>JBEEMX010000428.1:0-3470 GCA_041192465.1 Pseudomonadota bacterium
CGGCGACGTGCTGCAGATGGAGGTGGACGAGGCCGTCGGCTTCTTCGCCAGCATGCCCAGCATCGCCCACCCGCTGCAGTTGCTCCAGGACGTCGGCCTGGGCTACCTCACCCTCGGCCAGCCCTCACCCACCCTCTCCGGCGGCGAGGCCCAGCGCATCAAGCTCGTCACCGAGCTGAGCAAGGTCCGCGACGATGTGACCCGCCGCGGGCAACGGGCGCCGCACACGCTCTATGTGCTCGACGAACCGACCGTCGGGCTGCACATGGCGGATGTGCAGAAGCTCATTCGGGTGCTGCATCGGCTGGTGGATGCGGGGCATAGCGTCGTGGTCATTGAGCATGACCTGGATGTGATTGCGGAGGCCGATTGGGTGATTGATCTGGGGCCGGAGGGGGGCTCAGGCGGGGGGCAGGTCGTGATCACCGGGACGCCTGAGGCTGTGGTGAAGAGCAAGAGTCACACGGGGGTGGCGTTGAAGTCCGTGCTCAGGCGATAAGCAGGCGCTGCATTCAAGGGGATCTACAGTTTGCAGTGCTGTTTTGTATATACAAAAATACGCTACCATGAGGCCGCATGGAACGATATTTCGAGTGGGACGATCAGAAGGCGGACATCAACTTCCGCAAGCACGGCATCCGGTTCCAGGAAGCCGCAGCGGCCTTCGACGACCCGTTTGCCGTGTCGGAACAAGACCGCATCGAGCACAACGAACAGCGTTGGCAGACCATCGGCATGGTCGGCGGCTGCCTGCTGCTGTTGGTGGCGCACACGGTGCGCTTTGAAGACGAGGGCATCGAGGTCGTTCGGATCATCAGTGCCCGCCGCGTGGACCGAAAGGAACGGAGGCGTTATGAGCACGGTTAGGTACAAGCAAGGCGAGTTGCCGCAGATGACCGAGGAACGCAAGGCGGAACTCAAGGCGTTGGCTGAGCGGCCGGACAGCGAGATCGACTACAGCGACATTGCGCCGCTGGATGAAACCTTCTGGGCACGGGCCGTCCCGAATCCGTTCTTCAAGCCGGTGAAGACCCATGCCTCGGTGCGGATCGATTCGGACGTGCTGCTGTGGCTCAAGAGCCAGGGCAAGGGCTACCAGACCCGCATGAATGCGATCCTGCGCGAGGCCATGATTCGCTCGCAGCAGCACAAGGCTTGAGCGGGCGGGGGACGGCGCTCAGGCGCTGACAGCGCATCAGATCGCCTCAACCTTGCGCGGCCGGCCGCCTTTGCGCCCGTTCTCCCGCGACGCCTGCGCCTTGGCCTCGGTGCGCCGGCTGCCGTTGCGCACGGCGATCACCGTCGCCGCCAGGTCCATCAGCGGCTGGCTGGCCGACACCAGCCCCGCGATCGAGACGTGCAGATCCCGCGCCTCCAGGCACAGCGCCGTGCCGCCGTAGCCGATCGCCAGCCCCTCCAGCTCGGCCACGCCCAGCGCCGACAGCTCGGGATAGTTCTTCACCGGCAGCAGCACCGCGCTCTGGTCCGCAAAGCCGATCAGCAGGGACTGGTACGCCGGCAGGTACGCCACCGACAGCGCGTGCAAGCCCGGATGGCGCCGCTGGCGACCTCGGGCGGTCGCCTTCGCCAGCACCGAGGCGGTCACGGGTTCGTCGAATCGGTCCTGGGCCTTGATCACCGTCGTCATAGCTCGATCTCCACCGGGCCGGAAGCACCGGCCAGTTGCAACACGGTCTTGTACGCCTGCGCATCGAAATGGCTCGACTGGATTGCGAGCGCACCGAACCGCCGCTCCCTGGGACTCACCACCGTCTGCGTGTTTGGATCCCAGCGCTGGTTTTCCAGGCAAAGGGTCTGGCGACTGATCCACCAGAGTTCCCTGGCTCGCCGCAGATGCGCCGGCTGCCGAATCACCTGCCGCAAGTCCTCCAGCACCGACACATTCGGCTCATTCTCGGCCGGCGTGACATCCCACAGCCGCACGCTGTTGTGCCAGAAGCTGAACTGGAAGCGAGCATCCCACTTGGCCGTGCCGACATGGACATGGGGCGGGCAGTGCTCGTTGCGCGTCAGGACGGCAATGACCAGCTTGTGGTGTGTGCAGACCTTCATCTGTACCTAGCTGTTGGGTTTTAAGCAGTGTACATCTGCTCTGCCAGCCCCCAGCGTCACTGCTGCTGGGCACCCGGAAGCTCTACCGCCTTGGCCCAGACCGCAGCGGGCAGGTGCGGGGCGTCGGTGTAGTCAGCCTGCTCTGATTCGGGACGATTTAACTTAGCGAATTCTTCGACTGTGATCCAATGCCAATTGCTGCTGCAGCTTTATGCCAAGTTCTTCGCAGATGCGCTGCTTGTCCTTATAAGGCACTTTGAACAGGTGGAGATGCTTGAATGCCATCGAGCTAAGAAGCGCCTGAGAGAAAACATTTTTCTCAATCGATTTATTCAGTGCCCTCAGGCGAGTAAACGGGATAGCCTCCGGCAAATCGAGCTGATAGCTCATTTCAATGAGCCTGTACCCAAGGGAATTGCTTCTCTCGACCACTGACGACAGATTACCCTTTAAATAAGTCGAACCAACTGCCGAGCTTGCTTTCTGGATGAAGGCATACGTAACCATACCAATAAAATCAAAGACAATTTTCTTTGCGCTAGCTTTCACCACATCTGGCTGGAGGTCGGGACGGCCATCAGCAAGTATTCTCTCAATATGCGCAGCCAAGGAGATGGCATCATTTCGAAACATTAGCGTCACCCCATGCAACCCGCGGAGCGCGCTTTTCAGCAATTTATCTATCAATTCATCTTTGACTGGATTCTTCGTTGTACCATAATGATTTTTCAAGAATTGACCGAGGATCTCCATCCCTCGAAATAGTCGCGTAATCGCAGATGAAATCTCCGTCATATTATCCGCAGACTCTGCGGCAGCCTCTTTAGACCGGTCCTGATGCTCACGAATTCTAGCTCGTGAGTGCAGCGTTGATTCCTCCTCATAAATCAGGCTTGGCGCCGATTTAACAAGTTCATTGAGCAATTTGACGTCACGTTCAAAATCAAAAACTGGCTCATCGACAAAGCACTTATCAAGTGCAACGGCAATCCGTTCATATATTACCGGACTCTTAGTGTGATGGCTTGTGAACAGCAAAATGTTTGCATTGTCCCGCAGATGAAGATCATCACAAAGCTCCTCTATAACTTGTTCAGTCTCCTTCTCATGGACGCGATCGGCCAGATACTGCCCAAGAAAATAGTAGTATAAATAGGGATATTTAAATTCGAGATGCCCCTCGATTCTGGCAAGGATATTCGCTTGCATCAAATGTCGTTCGCGTTGACCAAAAGGGACTGGAGTAAACTCCTCGCTGAACATGGAGTTAAAGCCTGCAAATTCCGCTTCAGAGAATTGCTTTCTTTTCAAGGAGTAGACGAACCACGCCAAGTTGGCGCAATAGTTCATCACTTCACTCCACCGCTCTCTCTCAACACCAACGCTCTGGAGTGAGG